>JAXJVS010000123.1:0-8402 GCA_036308445.1 Bacilli bacterium
ATAGTTGGCTTTTAACATCTATATTCTAAAACAAATAGAAATAATGAACAATTTTAATTACGAATGATTTCCATAAGTAAAACTTATGCGAAACGCAAAAAAAAGGAATAGTTTTCACTATTCCTTTCATTTATACAATCTGACTTCCCAAGTAAAATTCGTTACAGTTTTTAGGGTAACAATCACCCCAAGATAATCTTCACCTCAAAGTTAGTAAACCCCGCGATTTTATAGATTACCTATAATTCTTCTCCATTTGTTTCAATGACATGTTTATACCATTCAAAAGATTTCTTTTTTATTCTTCTCATATCTTTTAAATCATGATTATCTCTATTGACATAAACGACACCATAACGTTTATCCATATTAGCTCTACTGCTTAATATATCAATAGGACCCCACATCAAATAGCCTCTACAGTCTACACCTTCTTTAACCGCTAATTTCATTTGTTCTATATGTTTTCTCATATAATCCATACGATAATCATCTTCTATCTTACCATCCACAACCGTATCTTCACAGCCAAAACCATTTTCTACTACATAAATAGGTTTTTCATAACGATCATAGATTTGTCTTAAAGTAATTCTTAAGCCTACAGGATCAATCGTCCATCCTGACTTAGGCATTTCAAGATATGGATTCTTCTTAAGTACAACATCATCTATATTTGTAAGACTTTCTTCCCCATAATGAGAGATAGTAGACATATAATAACTGATAGATAAATAATCAGTTATACCATTCTTTATAATATCTAAATCTCCTTCTAATATTTCAGGCATAGTATTCGTATTTTTCATATTGGAAAAATAGTAACTATTATATGTTCCTCTTGCAAACACATCTAAAAATACAAATGCTTCACTTTGGGCATTCATGCTTTCTATAGTATCTAATGGATGACACGTTTCAGGATAACTTTGTATAACAGTAGCCATTCCTAGGACTTTACAACCTTTTGTATGAATATATTCATTAATTAAACTATGTGCAATTAATGTATTATGCATAATCTGATTATCTAATGCGATAGGATTCATGTCTTTAGGACATTTAGCACCATAGAATATTTTAGGGCCTTTTTGTAGTATTCCATTCTGTTCATTAAAAATAATCCACATATCAATTTTATTACAGTATCTATCTACTATTTTCTTACATAATTCCACAAAGATATCAACTACTTTTCTTGATGCAAAACCATTATACTTTTCCATTAAAAATGCCGGCATTTCAAAATGATATAAAGTCGGTAATGGTTTTATATTTCTTTTAATTAGTGCATCAATAAACCTATCATAAAATTTAAAACCTTCTTCATTATAAGTCAATTCATCACTCATTAAACGTGACCAATCAAAAGAAAAGCGATACATTTTAAATCCCAACTCTTCATACAAATCAAAATCCTCTTCATAACGATGATAACTATCAATACCATCTTTAAAATCAGAAAATTTACCACTAACAGTATAATCACATACTGCAGGAACTTTTCCACCAATATGATATCCACCTTCACTTTGGTGTGCAGTCACAGCACCACCCCATACAAAATCATCCCTAAGCATTATTTCTTCTCCTTATAACATTTCATAACTATTTCATTCATCTTATCCCATTTCTTTTCGTAATCGCTTACAAGCTTAAACTGTGTTCTACAACGATCTAAATTTTGATCAGGATAATGAGTCTTAAAATAAGTATCTCCCTGAAGATAATCAGTTAAAAATCTCATACCGCACTCAAAAGTCATTACCTTTGCTCCAATAGGTAAAGCTTTTATCTCATTTAAAGTTAAGCTACCATTACATCCTTCTATATAGCCTTTAGTACATATTTCATATAAATGAAGATCACATTCAACTTTAAACAAATCTTTTTCATCTTCAGAAGCAGTACTTGCTCCAAAACGAATCAAATCACCAAAGTCATTAACAGACAATCCAGGCATAACAGTATCTAAATCAATAACACAGATACCTTTATGAGTTCTATCATCAATCATTATATTATTTAGCTTTGTATCATTATGAGTAACTCTTAATGGTAATTCGCCATTATCAAGCATATCCCCTAAAATGTTTGCTATATCTTCGTGGTTCAAAACAAAGTTAATTTCTTGTTGTACTTCTTTAACTCTATCACACTTATCTTCTTCAACGGCTTTTAAAAATTTTTGATATCGATCTTTTGTATTATGAAAATCTGGTATTGTTTCATATAATGTTTGTGCAGAAAAATCATTTAACAAATATTGAAACCTTCCAAAAGAATAAGCACTTTCATAAAAATCTTCATCACATTTGACTTCATCATAGCTAGTCGCACCATCAATAAAACGAAAAGATCTCCAATAATGACCATTTTCATCAATATAATAAGGTTTATTATCTTTTGTAAGAAAGATAGTCATTGTTTCTCTGTTTGGATCACCATTATTATGGATAATCTGTTTTCTTAAAAAAGAAGTGACATTCATTATATTATCCATAACTTCTATAGGTTTTTTAAAAATATCTGTATTCATTTTCTGAATAATAACTTTTACAATTTCTTTATTATCTTTATATCTTAATAAATAAGTATCATTAATATGTCCATTCCCATAAGGAACGACATCAATAACTTCTCCTTCAAAGCAAAAATGACTTATAACATTCTTCATAAACATCCTCCTCGTATAAGAATATTATATCTAAATAAATAAAAAAAGGAATATCTTAATGATATTCCTTAACTATGTAATTATTAAGCTTTACCGATGCAACCAAATAATTCCATTTTTTCTTTAACGCAAGTTTTAATTGCTTCAGCACCTGGAGCTAATAATTTACGAGGGTCAAATCCTTTACCTTCTAAATCTTTACCAGCTTCGATATATTTACGAGTTGCTTCTTGGAAATATAATTGACATTCAGTATTAACGTTAATTTTAGAAACACCTAATTCGATAGCTTTTTTGATCATTTCTGCAGGAATTCCAGTACCACCATGTAATACTAATGGTAAAGTTCCTGTTTCTTGTTGAATTGCATCTAATGCATTGAAATCTAATCCTGCCCAGTTTTCTGGATATTTACCATGGATATTTCCAATACCTGCTGCTAAGAAGTCTACACCTAAGTCAGCAATCATTTTACATTCTTTAGGATCTGCTACTTCACCAGCACCAACTACACCATCTTCTTCTCCACCAATTGAACCAACTTCTGCTTCAACTGATACACCTTTAGCATGGCATAATTCTACCATTTCTTTAGTTTTTTCAATATTTTCTTCGATTCCATAATGAGAACCATCGAACATGATTGAAGAGAAACCAGCATCTAATGCTTTTTTAGCTCCTTCATAGCTACCATGATCTAAGTGTAAAGCAACTGGTACAGTAATTCCTAATGCATCTACCATTGCACTTACCATTGCAGAAACTGTAGTAAATCCAGTCATATATTTAGCAGCTCCTTCAGAAACTCCTAAGATAACTGGTGCTTTTAATTCTTCTGCAGTTAATAAAATTGATTTTGTCCATTCTAAGTTGTTGATGTTAAATTGACCAACAGCATAGTGACCTGCTTTTGCTTTATCAAGCATTTCTTTAGCTGAAACTAATCCCATATTTATAATCTCCTTTTCATTTCATTACATATTAATAATACTATTTTTTTTATAAGTTTTCCATACTTAATTACATTTTTTCATAATTAAAGAACTTTCCGTCATATAAAAAAGCTATTGACATTATTGTCAATAGCTAGTAGCAATTAAATTTCCCATTTATCTGGGTATAATAAAGTTTTAACTTCTATATTCTCTTTTTGTAAACGTTCAGCAATATCTTTATTATTCTCTTTATCAGCATGGAATAATACTATTTTACTTGCATTAATATGTTTACATAACTGGAAGATATCATCATCATCTAGATGAACTTTAAAGATAATCTTATCAGCCGAAGATTTTACATTATTTTTCAAACAGAATTCTTCATCTAATACACCTGCACCAATAGTACCATTAGCTGCATGTCCAGTAATTACAATCTTATTAAGTGTAGATTGTTTTATAGATTCATAATATACCATACTTACATCAGTAGTAATCATACCATCACCAGTAATATAAATACCCTGATTTGCATTTAATGCAGCTTTTCTTTCTTCTGGATTAGAAACAATAACAACATTGGAAGACAAATCGTTACTTAATCCATTCTTAATCCATTGCGTATTCTGAATTAATTTATTCATACTATCAATAACAGCTTTCTCTACATATATATTAGCATTATCTAAATTTTCATCTAAGAATAAAGTTATATCAATTCCTCTACCTTTTGGAGGAATTGGTAATAACACACTACCACCATTTGAATAAGTTTCTTTGCAGACATTTAATAATTTTTTGTATTGGTTTTCTTGAGAGAGGATCTTACCTGCATAAGCTCCATTCATAATAGCACCATCACATAATGAAGGTAGATCAGTTGCTAGAGTGGCAGAGTGTAATACCATATCACCAGTATATAAAACTTTCTTATCAGCAATTTCAAAGACAAACCAAGTTGCTCCTAATACATGACCTGTTCGCCCTAAAGTAACTTCAAAATCATGAATCTTTTGTTTTCCAAGTTTAACAGGTTCAAATTGAATTTTTTCAATATCTTCTTCATCATAAGGTAAGCAACCATTTTGTTTTTTTACAAAACCTGTCCATTTTTTAATAAAACCTGGAGTTTCCATGATTGTTTCTTTAGTCGCATAAACTTTACCTGTATATCCTAAATGATATAACAACGGTAAAGAAGCAACATGATCTTCATGACAATGTGACAAGAAGACACATGTAATTTTTTCCACAATTTCATGAGTTAATGCAGGATAAAATCCCACTGTTCCATCAATGACTTCACGTTTAACACCACAATCTAATAGGATAATCTGATCATTATATTCTATTAAATGACAGTTTCTCCCATTTTCACCACTGCCTCCTAAAGAAGACATATAAACACTAGCAGTCATTTCTTTCACCTCACTATGCTCCATACTTCTTACTAAACCATAAATAATCCATAATAGTAGCCATGAATTGTGCACCTGTATATTGATTTAATATACCATCTTTACATGCTCTTTCACCATATGTTTTAACATCATCTACTCTAACATCACTACCTGTTAAGAATACAGGAACAGGGTCAGCAGAATGATCTCTTCTTACACATGGTGTAGAATGATCGGCAATCATTCCAAAATAAATATCTTTATCTTGATTTTCACTTAACCAATAAGCAAACATCAAATCTATTTTTTCAACAATTTCTGCTTTCTTAAATGGTAAGTTATCATGTCCACATAAATCAGTTCCTTTAATATGAACAATAACTAAATCATAATCATCAATTAATTTTTGGGCTAATTTAGCTTTACCAGTATAATCAGTATCAAAACCACCAGTAAAACTATCTTCACGATAACCATCAAAACCACACATTCTACCAATACCAGTAATCGTATCATCACCTGCAATAACAGCAACCTTTGCACCTTTATACATAGAAGTAAATGGTGGTAATACCATTGCTTTTCCACTACCTCTTGTTAGAATAAAGTTAGCAGGTAACTTACCTTCTGATACTCTTTTAACATTAACTGGATGATTTTTCCAGATCTCGTGAACTTTATGTAATAACTTCCACAACATTTCTGCAGTTTTTTTATTTTCATCACCAATAGCTTCATCATAAGGATTAACAATCTTCATACCTTCACAAGCAGTTCCTGGATCAACATCAACAACAGAACCACCTAACCCAGGTCCTCTTACAACAACAGCTAAACGATGTTCTGTTAATGAACTGATATGCAATGAATAACCATCAATTTCAATACCATTAACAGCCTCTAATAATTCATTAATATCTTCTTTTTCCTTAATACGACCAGCGCGACGATCAATAACGACAAATTCATCATCTACTGTTCCTAAATTACCTCTAAAAGCAACATCACCCTCTTGTAATTTCATACCAGCACTATAAGCCTCAATAGAACCTCTACCAGTATAGAAATCAGCTGGATCATAACCAAATAAGCATAAATGACCCCAGTCTGTACCACAACGAGTACCTGCTTTATAAGGATGAACTAAACCAGTCATACCATTTTCAGCTAACTTATCTAATGTAGGAGTTACAGCATATTCTAATGGTGTTTTTCCTCCCATTTCTTTAATAGGACGATCTCCTAAACCATCAGATATTAAAAGAATTGCTTTCTTTAAAGATTTTGTGTTATTTCCCATAATTATTGCTTCGCCTTCTTAAATCTATCAACAAAAACGAATCCACCAATACCTAAGCATAATACCCAGATAACGATGCTCATAGTTCCACTAAGTGGAGTGTTATATGTGAATGCTACTCCAGAAGTAGCAGCTGGAGAAACGCTACCACTAGCCCCTACTGTACGATATCCGTCTTCAGTTACGTTTAATTTTTGGCTTGCATATTTAGCTGGAGTAGTAACTTTTACAGTTTCCATTCCTTCTGGTGCATATACTGTTACTGCATATTTACCAATTGTAGCTTGAAATTGGTTAGTAAATGTATAGCTAATTGCATAGTTAGGTGAACCATTATCTTCATCTGTTTTTTCTGTTGGATAGAATCCAGCAACTGTGAATGTTGCAACGATTTCAGTTTCTTCTTTAGTATTAACTAAAACACGATAGAAAGTAACTTCGCCATTTGCAACTTCTTCTAATTCACCAGCAACATTATCCCCTGTTACACTTACAGGTGTTGTGTCAGTTAATGTTTTAATTAAATAAATATATCCACCCGCATCAGCTGTACCTTTAACAGTTACAGTTAATTCGGCATCAGTTTCTCCTGTAGGTTTAAAAATTTCACTATATTCTGCAATTTCAGGGTACTCAGCCGCTTTTACAGGAGCCACCATTAACCCAAGACTAAGTACTAAAGCAGAAATAATTGTTAATAATTTAAATTTTTTCATCTTTCTATCCTCCTATACTAGTCCTACAATTGGGAATAATGTGAAGTAAGCTACTAATAATAATAACCATTTAATGAATAATATAATCATACCATAAATGAACTGATCTTTCACTTCAAAGTAACCTGTACTGAAGAAGATTAAGTTTGGTTTACAATGTGGTGGTAATGTAATACTATCACAGATTGTAAATGATGCAGGTAATGCTAATAATACTGGGTTCATACCAGCAGTCATTGCAATGGTAATTAACGCAGGAATTAAGATAATTACACGTACATTCTTAGAAGTAAATACTAAGTGAGAGAAACTTGCAATAAACATAGCAACTGCATATAACATGAAATGGTTCATGTTAGCTAAGTCAAAGTTATTAAAAATTGAATTCAATAAGAATGAAGCAGCACCAGAAGCATCAAGCGCTAAACCTACTGCGTAAGCACCACATGAGAAAATCATTAAGTCCCAAGGAATCTTAGTTTCTTTCCAATTTAAGATACCAATATAAGGCATATAGAATAAAGCAGCAGCTAATACAGCAACCATAACCAAGTTAATTTCGAATCCAAACAATGAAACATGTTTACCATCTGTAGCCCATAAGAATACAGTTAAAGCGAAAATTGCTAAAGCTTTCCATTCAACTGAAGTCATAGGCCCCAAATCTTTTAATTGCTGTTTTAATTCAGCGTTAGGGTCTGTTTGTCCTTCTGATAAAGGTGGAGTTTTAACTTCGCTAGGGAATAAAATATTACCAACAATAATTGTAATAACTAAAATAATGATAGTGATAGGCATACTTCCTGCGAACCATTGTCCCCAAGTAATATCTGCACCAGCCATATCTTTAATATAACCAACTGCTAAGATTTGTCCAGCAGTAGCTGTTAAGATACCTTCAGTAGAAATGTTATTGAAGATAACTTCTTGTATCATCATATTTTTACCAAAGTTTGATTTACCAGGTTCAGCTTTATAAACCTTTAATACCATCATACAAATTGGTAACAACATAGCTGCACGAGCAGTAGTTGAAGGAACAACGAATGCTAATAAAACGTTAACAACACCTAAAGCGATTAAAGCCTTATTTGCAGTTGTACCGAATTTAGATACGATAAATAATGCAAGTCTCTTTGCAAATCCAGATTTTTCCATACCTGATGTAATGATAAATGCAGCTAACATTAACCAGATAACATCTTGTCCAAATACTGCAAGAGCTTCGCTTTGTGTCCAGCCTCCTAAGAAGACTAAGAAACAAATACCCACTAATGCACTTGCATATGTAGGAATAGCTTGCGATACCCATAATACGAATGCCATAAAGAATACTGCCATAACTGTTTTACCCTGTAAAGTTAATGCAGC
>JAXJVS010000124.1:0-2702 GCA_036308445.1 Bacilli bacterium
AATCGTATTAGTAATTCTAGATTAGGTTTACTTAATCCTAATCAAGGAGGTAGTCCTGAAAAGTTTTTTGAAGGATTTAAACAATCATTTAATCCGTCATTTGCTCTCGGTAGTGCTGTACATGAACAAGTACTTCAACCACACTTATTTAAGTTGGCTGAAGATACTGGTAAACCAACAGCTAAAATGGGAGGAATGGCGGATTTCTTGTATGATGTATACTGTGAAAGAGCCGTTACCGATGAAGACATAGTTAATGCTTCAGATAGTATAGACTATTATAAAGGTAAAATGACTCCTGAACGTAAAGCAGAAGTTATAGAAAAGTGTACTCCATATTGGAAAAATAGAGCTAAGTATGAACTTGACTTGGAAGAAAACAAAGAAGTTCGTTATTTAGATTATCCAATGTTGGAGAAAGCTAAGTCTTGTATTGAAGCTTTACAAACTAACAAAACAGTACAATCATTACTCCATCCTGAAGGGATAGTTGAGGATCCAATATCTGAATGTGAGCAAGCTATACTTTTAGATGTAAAAGCTACTATGCCAAATGGTAAAGAAGTTATATTACATTTAAAGGCTAAACTTGATAATTACACGATAGATACTGAATCAAATGTTATCAAAGTTAATGATGTTAAAACTCATGGTCAGATGTTAAACACATTTGATGAAGCCAAAGTTAAATATCATTACAATAGGGAAATCGCTTTCTATATGTACTTGTTAAGTTTAGTAGCTAATAAGTTCTATGGATTGGATAGCCCTAAAAAGCAAGCTAATTATTTAGTAGTTTCTACCGTTCCTAATTTCTACAGTAAAGTGGTACCTGTATCATTTGGAGAGATTAGAAAAGGGTTTTATGAGTTACAACAACTTCTTAGATATTCTGCGTATTTAATGTGTTATAAAGGATATTCACTAGATGAACGACCTGGAAAATATCAGTTTTGATAAATTGTCAAAGATTTATACAAAATACTTTACGTTGAATTATCTAAATTCAAATATGTCCGACAAACTAGCGTGTATTGCGCTTACTTGTTATCTAACTAATCATCTAAGGCAAAAAGGTCACAAACTGAATTGCTATGATGTTTTAAAAAGTGTCACAAAAGATTGGCCCGAAGTGTCGAGAAACACCTTTCTGAAGTCATTAGGGGCGATGTGTGAAGACTTAATGTATGGCTGTGATACTTTCCTTGATTTTGGTGTACCTGTCAAGGAAATGCCTAAACAGCTCCGAAAATTGTTAGACAATTATTGTCCATTTTAATGTAGATTTTTTAACATACTTGTTAATCGTGTATTAACATTTATTAACACTTTTAGATTTGGGTTTTTTGTTTTTAGAAGTATAATTGAATTACCGATAAGGCAAAAAAATAATTGAAGATTAAACTAAATTTATATAGATCCATGTTAATGATTTATGTTTTAAAAAATTTTATTTATTATGAGTACAACAATTTTGAATTTTAAGAAGGTAGAAGTAGTAGCAGCAAGTCGTGAAGAAGCAGTAGCACAAGTAGAAAATCAGTATTTCCATGATAATGGTGATGCAACTCAAGCATTCAATAACTGGAAGTCTAAGCAAAAAGTAGGTGTAACTGAACGTGCTGTTAAGGAATTTATGTTGGATTATTTGAGCAAGAAGGGTAAGAATTGCCCAGGCGCTGGTTACATGATTACAGTTGACGCTGCAGTAGGCGACACTCGTGAACGTCCATATCGTATTGAACAGGTTTCAAGCGAAGGTAAGCGTAAGTGGAAGACTACTTATGTAGCAGTTGATACAGAAACAGGTCTTACTATTGGTAAGTGGGATACTAACAAGGCTAACGCTTTGAACTGTGTTAAAGAAATGTATAAGAACGGCGAATTTAAGGGTAACTTTGAACTTCAGAAGGTTAAGGAAGTAGTTGAAGGTCAACCAGTAGTAGCTAGAGGTTTCTATACACCATCTAAGAATACTAAGAACGGTACTTGGATTGCTTTCGGTATCGAAGCTTGATTTTGAAAACTTTTATATTAGAGGGAGATAGCGAGAGACTTGCTGTCTCCCTTATTTTTTACTAACAGATTAAATTTTTAGAAATATGAAGAGATGTACGTAATTAAATATAGCTGTGAAGCATAAATATATTTTTAATGAGTAATTGGAAAACTATAACTGGATCGGAAATTATCGATTCTTGTATTGAAGACAATAATGTAAAACCTCTTGAGAGTGTTGTAGAGGATGCTTATAAACAAAATTGGTTGTTAGCATCTGAAGGTGAGTTAAAGTTGTTAAAGCTTTATTATACTGATGGCTTTGGTTGGTATTTTAATAAGAAAACCAAACAACTTACATTTGTGCTACATGAATGTAAAGTTATCGGAGCTGGAGCAGAATTTAAAGCAGTTAAAATTAAGACTTATCTAACATGTATTAAGAAAGCATTGTTGCAGGCTATTGGATATTATAACAAAATTAAAAATAAGAGTTATAAATCCTTTAGTAAAGAATTAAAGAAATTAGCTAAAGACTTTAACTATGATGATGTTAATCAATTCATTATAGATAACTTTGGTTTGTTCTTAATTACTTGTCCTAACTTCGTTGGACATGTAAAATTCTCAGATGTTAAAGATCTAGTTAAAAGTTTAGAAGAGCCTATGAATAATTCTGAAGTTTCTCCAAGTAAATATTGGAG
>JAXJVS010000125.1:0-2632 GCA_036308445.1 Bacilli bacterium
GTATTGTAGCTTCTCATATCTGTCATAATCTCAGAAACACAGGAGGTTTTTACGATGAAACAACTGTTTAGATGTGCAGACCACTACATTCAATCGAGAGATTGGAAAATGCGGTAATCTAGAAAATCACAGGGTTTACTAACTTTAGGGTCTGGATTATCGCTGGGTGGACATCACCCCAAAAAATGTAAAGAAGCAGACTTGGAAGTCAGTTTTATATGAGCTGACTCCCAAGTTTTTTTGCTTTCTAGAACCTTATTTCATGCTTTTTAAAATCATTAGTATCATCAATTATTTTAATTAGTCGATTGACTGAACATACAAGTTCATCTAGCTTATCGTATAGTTCCTCCATCATGTCATCCTCATCCATAATTCTTGGATCATCATCAATCATTAATCTGAATATCTGTTTCATCCTTTTTTTCCTCCTTTTTTGTTTTGTGTATTGAGATGATATGTTGTATCACTGTTAAGGCAGTATAAACATCTTGAACGGAATCTTTCCCAGTTCTGGTAGCCATTCGAACTATGTTTTAGCAGTTTGATGCTTTTGTTTCTGTTTTCTATTAATGCGTTAGTCATTTTTCTGTTTAGTGTTGGTATGATAATAAAAGAATTAATAATTTCATTTTTCCATCTTACAAGCGTATCCGCAAATGCATTCATTTCTTTAGTATTAGCTGTTCTAAATTGTATAATGATATCTTCAAGTTCCTTTTTTGCGGATTCAAATGTTTCTTTTTTGTAGAAGTTTGATACTCTTTCCTTTAGATCAACAGCTTCCTTGAGACCGTCATCAATATTAATAATCATATCATAGATATCACTCAGATTAAGATATCGTCCAAGCTTATGGTTCATTTTCTTCTCGTCGTTAGGGTCAAGTTTTCTGCTGGTGAATAATAGCCATTCAAACTTCTTCAGAAGATAATAATTTTTGTCTGCTTCCTGCATAAGTTCAATCCTGTCAGGAGACAGCTTCTGTTTTTTATTCTTGAGAGTAAGAGACTCATCGTGAATTTCATCATATAATTTCTTGTATCTGTTCATGACACTGATTCTTACTCTTGTCACTTTTCTTGTAAGTTCCTGAAGAATATGAAACTTATCTACAATTAGATAGGCTTTGGGAAAATACTGTTTGGATATGATTCTGTATGTTTCCCACATGTCAAACGATACATATTTAACCTTTTTTCTTTCCTCAAGAGGAATCTTAAAGAAATAATCCGAGAGATCGGCCTTTCTTCTTGAAGGAAGAATATCAATGATGTTTTTAGAGCTGTGGTCAAGAAGAACACAGATATAATTACTATCCTTACTTTTAAAACAGTATGTTTCATCAAAGGCCATGCATTCACTAAGCTGTCTTCTTGGTATATCTACATGATTATCAAATATAAGTGCTGCAGAAGAAGGTGAAATATTATACTTTTCTGCAATATAAGCAAAAGTAACAGAAGGATTTTTCAGATCCTCTAGGACATTAGAAACGGTCGCTAAAGAGATTGTAGAACCTTTATATGCAAAGGGATTGTTTTCATAGAATGACTTTTTGCATATAGGACATATGTATCTTCTGGCACGGTAGTGAATAATAAAAGCAATATTGCGAAGAACAGAGTGTTTTATAATCTTTGTCTGATATCCTTTTATTTTTGATGTAGGGGATGAACATATAGGACAGATATGTTCCTTAGGATTTAATGTAATATCTGCAGTAAGCACACCATTGTCATGATAAACCTCTATGGATGAAATATCCGCATGATCAAGTCCAAGAATTCTCATTATTTCATTTTCATTCATTAGTTTTTTTCACCTCGATTCGTTATTACTGTTACAATTATAGGAAACATCAGATGAAAAAACAAAAAAGCCATGTGAAAACAGATAGATGCAGTGGCTTAATCTTTTTGAAAGAATGCATAATAAAAAATGAGAAACAAAATGATAATGATCAATTTTATTAGACCAGTACGAAAAAAGAGCATCATCAAGCAAAGAAACATCGCTATGAGCTAAGGCTTCAATAATAGTATCTGAAGAATGAACTGCATAAGGAACCAGGAAATCAGGAAGAATAGAGTGAGTCTTATGACAATGATTACATCTGACTCTGGAAATGGAAATTTTGTATAAAAGACCTGCGTGATAAAAAGATCTTTTATAGCACGCATGATATTTCCAGCAGCAGTGACCACAGTGAGGGCAGATAACTGAGGAGAAATTAATATTACTGATATGACGGTTATAAATTCTCTGAATGTTTTTTATTGAATATTTAGATATTTTATTGATATTTATCGGAAAATTAGCTATTATCATATTGTCGTTTGACAAAGATGGAACTCAACTTTGGCGAGGGAGGTTTCATCTTTTTTCTTTCCTTGGATTTCTTATTAGATATCTTAATTATAACTTATCAGACTATAACCCCAAAGACTGTAAAGAAGAAAAAGTACAAAATAAAAAACGCACCACAAGATTTTGTGGAGCGAAGTCAAACACATTGATTTTTTAGATACTCATAAAATGTTGACGGGTGTCTTTCGACACCTGTTTTTATATGTTATAATAGGGGAAGAAGGGATGTGTTGTTAAAATGATTAGAAGTATTAAGGAACAA
>JAXJVS010000126.1:0-2332 GCA_036308445.1 Bacilli bacterium
CTTCCTGCTATAACTGATGAACCAAATGAATTAATGGTAGATTGTATAATAACATTTGATAATGAGAATACTGTTCCTTGTAATCCAGCAGGTATTCCTATCTTTAATATACTCATTAGTTCTTTTTTTGTTATTGTTAGTTTTTTTATATGAAAGCGTAATGCTTCTCTTTCATGTGATAGATAGTATAAAACATAGAAAGCAGCTACTATATTAGACACGACAGTAGCTATCGCAACACCATCTACAGATCTATGAAATCCAATAACAAGTATTAAATTTAATGTTGCATTAATAATACCACCAATAACTAATGCATAGAAAGGATGTTTAGAATCTCCAGCACTTCTAAGAATAGCTGATGTAAAGTTATATAATAATATAAAAGGCATACCAATACCATATATTCTTAAATATAAAACAGCTAAATCTATAATATTATCAGGAGTCCCCATGAATAATAATAAAGGTTGTGCTACAAATAATACTAAAACTGCAAGACCTAATCCACATATTAATGAAACACTAATAGAAGTATGTACCGCTTTAGAAAGATTCTTTTCATTACCACTACCAATATAAGTAGCAATCAAAACACTACTTCCTACAGAAATCCCTACAAAAAAATTAATAAATAAGTTAACTACAGGAGCATTAGCACCTACAGCTGCTAATGCTTCAGAACTTGCAAATTGTCCTACTACAGCTGAATCTACCATATTAAATAACTGTTGAAAAATACTACCCAATGCTAATGGTAATGCAAAGATAATCATCTTTTTTAATATTGGACCATTTAACATATCTACTTTATTTGTTGTATCCATACATCCACCCCTCTTTATTTCAATTATACATTATAGAACTTAAAATAAAAAATAAAATATTATTTTCAAAACTAGAAACCGAATTATTATCAAAAGCAACAAATATGATCTAGTATATGCTGTATAATAATAGATGTAAAAATATCTCATAAACCAATGAAATACCTATAAATTTTTTGGGTAACAGAATAAATAGTATTATCGTTATTTTTGTTGAAAATGAATAGAAAGATATATGTATCAATATGATTCAAGTTATTTTTAGTATCATATATATTATTAAACCTTTATTTTAATGATTTTATATCTGATTTATAGTCAATTATTTATATAAATTCATTTAACCATAAAACGATCAACTATAAAATCATGAAAAGGAGTTGGTTAAATGAATAACCCAATATCTGTTCCCTCAGGATATGGGATATACTTAGGTATAGAGGTAGAGAAACATAAATGGAGAATATCACCATTACGTTTGAGATATCATGCATCAGTATCAGATGTTAATTCTTTCAATACTGGAATGGATTTTAAAGATATGCATGATATAAAAATTATATTTATATGTGAGTTTGATCCATTGAATGAAGGATTGCCTATCTATCATATTACAGTTAACGAAACTGGGGAAATTATATAATGATAGAAGAGAAATTATCTTAATCTATGGTAATGCAGTTGATGACAGTCAATGAGGAGAGATTATTCATGATTTAATACAGACAAAATCTAAAGATATGTCTAATTCTGTATTAAAAGAAGTCATGAAATATTATAAGGAAACTAACGTAGGTATATTAGTTATGTGTAAAATTTAGGATAAGATTGAAAACGATGGAATTCAAGAAAGATAGATAGAAAGTAATATTAATGCAATTAAGAACATTATGAACAATTTAAATATATTAGACAATGAGTATGAGAAGTATAAGGAAATAATATTAAAATAAATGTAAAAAACTTGTTCAACTCAAATTGAACAAGTTTTCTTTTTAATTAGTACCTATACTCATTGTTTCAGGTAATGTACTACCACCATCAATCACAAACTGACTACCTGTAATATAACTAGACTCATCACTACCCAAAAATGCAAATAGCTCACCTACTTCAGTAGGTTTAGCCAATCTCTTCATAGGAACTCCTCTTGCAATATCATTAATAGCACTTTCTGGATTTTCAGGATTAGACTCTATAGCCATCTTCTCAACCATAGGAGTTCTCGCATATCCTAACTGAGTACAATTAACTCTAATATTTCTATCTGCATATTCAACTGCTAAACATTTTGTTAAACCAACTAATGCAGCCTTAGTCATTGCATATGCTGCTTCACCAGCATCAGCTACAATATCTCCAGTAACACTAGAAGCAATAACTATGTTACCTCCACCATTTTTTAACATGTAAGGAATAACAGACTGACAAACATTCCATACACCTTTAATATTAACATCAATATGGAAATCTCTCATCTCATCACTCATCTTTTCAAAAGGAGC
>JAXJVS010000127.1:0-3661 GCA_036308445.1 Bacilli bacterium
ACAATCCATTAATGACAGATGTTAATAAAATTAAGGATATAGATGTATTAGAAACATATTTAGCTGGAAAATGTGTATACACAAAATAAAAGAGGTTGCATTCGCAACCTTTTTATTATCCTTTAAAGAATGTATAAGCTTCAAAATGAGCTTGTGGATGATCACATGCTGGACATCTTTCAGGAGCAGTTAAAGATTCAACAGTAAATCCACAGTTATTACATTTCCATAATACTGGTTCATCTTTCTTGAATACAGTACCATCTTCAATATTTTTAGCTAATTTTAAATATCTATCTTCATGCATTTTTTCTGCAATAGCAATTGCATGGAATACATTAGCAATATCATTAAATCCTTCTTCTCTAGCTTCTTTTTCAAATGTAGGATACATATCTGTCCATTCTTCATTTTCGCCAGCTGCAGCAGCTTTTAAGTTTTCTAAAGTAGTACCCATTAATACAGGGAAATCTCCAGTAACACTTAAAGTTTCACCTTTTAAATCAGCATTCATTAATTTCATTAATCTTTTAGCATGTTCTTTTTCTTGGTTAGCTGTTTCTTCAAAAATATTAGCAATTTGAACATATCCTTCTTTTTTAGCAATAGAAGCCCAGTAAGTATAACGATTTCTTGCTTGAGATTCACCTGCAAATGCGTGCATTAAGTTATTAGCAGTTTTAGTTCCTTTTAAGTTTGTCATAATTTTTCTCCTTCACTCTTGTTCCATTTTACAATCCAAACAGATTCCTGAAAACATCATATCGATATCTTCGATTTCGTTTTTGGTTGTCTTTTCAACATTACTAATAAAACCTTCAATAATTATTGGATCAATAAATAAATCAGAAATTCTTCGACACTTTTTACAATAAAAGTGTAAATGTTTTTCTGTCCTAGCATCATAATGAGCTCGATCACTGACATCTAATTTCATAATTCTCTTTTTTTCAACTAAGAGATTTAAGTTACGATAGACGGTACCTAAACTAATTTCAGGAATTATCTTTCTTACTTCATGATAGATTTCATCAACACTAGGATGAGCAGTAGTATTACATAATATTGAATATATTGTTTCTCTTTGTTTTGAATATCGTCCCTTAACTTCTGCCATCATTATTTCTCCTTATTAGTAATGATTACTAATATTATATCATAGAAAAATAGGAAGTCAACAATTGCAAAACAAAATAAATAAGAAAAGAAGAAATACCATGTAATATTCTATTCAATGTATATTTCTTAAAACTATATGGAATATTTTCTAGTAAGTTATCTACCTGCATTAATACACTTAAACCAGAAAAAGAAAGAAAAAAACAAATAATAGGATAAACAAGAAAATGATTATATCTAAGTAGCTGAATCGAACCACTACTAAATTCTAATAAACCTTGAATAATAGAAAGAATAAAATCGTTATGAATAAATAATCTCAGACTATAACCAACAAATTGAAAAACTAACATATAGCCTAAAATAAAGATAAAAGCATAAATAGAAGAAATAAAACTTTGTTTTAATGCAGAAATAAGTGAAGGATGAGGATTTCTAATAAATGTCAATGTTTCATTAATATTCTGATATTTATATTTACCTTTATAGAATAGGGCTTTTATAATACTAGGAATAATATGAGCTAGATAGATTAATAATGCATGATAGAAATCCAGTTTTAATGATACAAAAATAAAACTTAAGGATGAAAAAGAGGCAATAGATAATAAGTGTTGAACTTGTTCAATGTTAAGATATCCTAATTCATATGATTCTTTAATCATTTTTGCATTTGTAGGATAACCACAGAAGAAAGATAAAAAATAAATACTAGACATAATGGGTGATAAATGAAATAATGGGCATAATAACCATTGAATAAAATAATTAAATAATTGCATTAAACCTAAAGATAAACATAAAGAAATTAAAATCATAAATGGTAATAAAGAAGGAAGAAGATTATTAAAAACAATTGAAATAACATTCTTAGAAACAGAGACAATCTGAAACATATTAATAAAAGAAAAAATAGTTGTAAATAAGACAAGAATAAGAGTGAAATAATAATTGGTTTTTTTCATAATCCTCCTTATAATAGTAATTGAGGTGATTGTTTTGAAAGCTTTGTTAGTAGCTGTAGAATATTATTCTATGAACTATGATTTAGATGTTTCTTTGGAAGAATTAAAAATGTTGGCTGAAGCCTGTAATATAGAAGTAAAAGATATAGTTATACAAAAATTAAAAGAAAAGACTGCTCAATATTATATAGGTAAAGGTAAAGTAATAGAAATCGCAAATCAATTAGATGATATTGATATTGTTATTTTTAATGAAGAACTATCACCTATGCAAGTTAAGAATTTAACTGATGCTTTTGACATAGAGGTTAGTGATCGTAGTGATCTGATATTACGTATTTTTGAAACCAGAGCCAAAACTCAAGAAGCCAAGTTGCAAGTTAAAATAGCTAGGAATCAATACTTATTACCTAGACTTGCAGGAATGAGAGAAGAAATCTATTCTCAGCAAGGTGGTTCCGGTTTTAGAGGTAGTGGTGAAAAACAAATTGAATTAGATAGAAGATTAATACATCGACAAACAATTCAATATAAGAAAGAATTAGAACAATTAGTTAATAGTAGAAAAACTCAAAGGAAGAAAAGAAAAAAACAAGATAAAAAAGTTGTTTCATTAGTAGGCTATACCAATAGTGGTAAATCGTCTTTATTAAATTCTTTTTCTCATAAGAAAGTATTAGAAAAAGATATGTTATTTGCGACATTAGAAACATCTACGAGACAAATTATATTAAATAATAATCAAAAGATATTAATGAATGATACTGTAGGATTTATAGATCAATTACCACATCATTTAATTAAAGCTTTCCGCTCTACTTTAGAGGAAGTGAAAGAGGCTGATTTACTATTACATGTTGTAGATTCATCATCACCACATCTCCAAAAGCATATCAATACTACAAAAGAAGTCTTAAAAGAATTAGGTGTAGAAGATACACCAGTGTTATATGTTTATAATAAAATAGATAAAATACAAGATACAATCTTTGTGCCGGAAGATCCATATGTTATGATATCCGTTAAAGAAAAGTATAACCTAGATGAATTACAGGATAAGATCGTTTCTCTTCTCTTTAATAATTATGAAGAAGTTGAATTATTTATACCTTATAACAAGGGAGAAGATTATCAATATTTAAAACAAAACTATAAGTTGATATACGAAGAGTTCTTAGAAGAATATATTCATGTATCATTAAAAATGTCAATGTATGATTATGATTATTTCAATAAATATAATAAGGGTTACTGTTAATCAGTAACCCTTGCTTTTCTTAAGTCATCTTTTATTGTTTTTAATATCTGCTGATAATTTTTTGTCGCAAATACCGTAGCGTCAATACGATGTAAAGGAACTTTTGTTTTTGTTAGTAATTCCGGTAATAGATGAGATACTTGTGGGGCTAAGTATATTGCATCAAATTCATTTATTTTATTATACAATAAGTCTATAGAAATAGAATATAATTGATAGTCTATTTTTTGTAGTTTACATACTTCTAATAATTCTGATACGAATAAAGAGGTAGATAGACCACCAGTACAACAAAAAGCAATCTTAATATCTTCAGTAT
>JAXJVS010000128.1:0-2238 GCA_036308445.1 Bacilli bacterium
TATTACTGAATATATTATAACATATTTTGTATTGTTCATCCATAACAAAATCAACAAAAAAGCGATTCATCTCGCCACCTGTAGAGGTGGGAGAATTCTCGCTAGTGTTAGTTAAATTTAGAAATTGAGTAATGATTTGTTAAAAATAATTAATATATCACTATAGTATTATACTTTAATATTTTCTAATATCTTTTCTAATATTTTGATTATTAATGGTTTTCTTTTTACCTTCATGATGCACTTTGCCGTAGACTTGACCTTCTCCCTCAGACACAACTTTTAATACACCTTCTATATTTGTTTCTTTAAATATTATCTTACTCATATAAGTTATACATCATTTTTATTTCATCTTTCATCTCTTCAACAAAATCACTAGGTTCTAATACTTTTACCCAGCTACCTTGAGATAATAAAAACATATTAATACCAGTACCATAGACATAAGCATCAATTATACTCTTATTACTATCTTTACCAATAACTTTAGCAGTAGGTATTTTATCTAATATAGCTTGCAAAGAAGGACCACTAAATTCAAATTTTATTCTTCTATAGACTCCTGGATACATATATTGTATTTTTTCTTTTAATAATCCCTCATCAAACTGTTTTAATGGATCCATTTGAAATGTAGTTCTATTTTTAATAATATTTGTTATTCTGTCTACTCTAAAGTATTTAGCTAAACTATTATTCTTAGGTTCATATGCTAGTAAATAAAAATAATATTCTGAAAATATGACTGCGACAGGTTGGATTCTTCTTTCTACTTCTTCTCTAGTTTGTTTCAAATATGTTATAGTTATTTCTTTCTTTTCATCAATAGCACTCATAATATCCCATAATGTCTCTGTTAAATTATAACAATCATGGTGTACACCTTTATAATGATACATTTCTTTTTGAATCATACATTCAAGTAATTGCTGATCATGATATGTTGTTAATGATTTAAGCTTTTTAATCATTTCTAATAACTGTATATGATCAAAAGCTCTACTTCCAATTAAAACCTTAACTATTGCAATTAATTCCTTAGACACTAAATACTGATCAAAAACCATATGATAACACTTATCATCATAAGAATACTCTAACTCCATATTAGAAACAGAATCTCGATGATCTGCTAAAAAGTTTCTAATCTCAGTAATATCTCTAGAAATACTTTTAGATGAAACATGGTATTCTGCAGCAAGTCTCTTTACAGAAATACTTTCTCCTTTCATAGCTCTATAAAAAATATCTAGAACTCTATTTTGTTTTTCGTATACCTGACCCATAACTTTTCCTCCTGTCATATATAGTATCTCAAATCAACAGGACAACTAATTGTCTTATTATAAATAATTATAACATAAAAAGGACTGAATCATATTATAGTTCAGTCTCTTTTTAATCAACATCCAATATATTTATTAACAATTTCTGTAAAGTATTAGAGGAGTTAATATTATTCTTTTTAGATAATTCATTTAACCAAGCAAGAATAGTCACAATTTCTCTCACAGTCTTATTGTTATTTTTCTTGTTAGATTTATACCTTAAACAGATAATCATTACTGATTATCTTTCACATCATGTGCACACTTTACAAATTCCCAGTTATCCCATTCAAACTGATTATCAACTATGTTTTTATCTACTTCTCTACTCTCTATATATTCATCAGTTATCATAACTATAAATACCTTATGATCCTGTTCTACTAAGTAGAATTCTTTATCTAGATTCTTTACTCCATTAATCAATTCAGGTATACCAAAAGGAGCATTAGTCAAGAATCCCAATACATTATCTATCACTTTTTCACCCTTAGTAAGTCTGATTTTACCTATTAGTGTATATATTTTAGCTGTGGGATATTTATCTTTTATAATTCTATCTTTAATAACTTTCTTTCTACCTTTACCATACTGTTTTAAATCAATATCTTCTTTTAATACAATATCATCAACATTCTTATTATCATCAACTAAATAATCAATACTTACATTTAAAAGCTTTGACAAAGCTTTTAAATTCTCTATATCAGGCATTCCTTTATCACTTTCCCATTTAGTAATAGCTTGTCTTGATACATTAAGTTTACTTGCTAACTGTTCCTGTGTTAATCCTATATTATTTCTTAAATTCTTTATTTTTTCACCTAATGTCATATGTATACCCTCCTATACAATCTCATTATATAAAAGATAAAACATATAAACAAGAAACGCATCATAACAATAA
>JAXJVS010000129.1:0-2069 GCA_036308445.1 Bacilli bacterium
ATATTAAAGAGAATTTCATTCTTTAACTTGTTTATTTTTAAATATGGCAATATGTGTAATTTTACCTAATTATCATTTGTTATTAATGTGGATTCCTTTACTCTTAAAGACATATACTCATTGTATTCCCGTCTTTAGAGGTGTACACCATGTTTTTTTAGAAGTTTAATAATCCAAATTTGAAAAGTATGCATTTTATCATACTTTTTTTAATTTATTTTATTTCATTTTATTTTAATTTATGATATAATAATGGTGTACTGGTGTATACATTGGAGGTGCTCTCATGGCTTACTTTTTAAAGAAAATGAATAGAAAAAATGGTCTCTATCTCGCTATCTACGAAAGTTTTTATTCTTCTGATTCTAAAGATACAAGGCATAGATGTTATCAGGCTCTTGGTACTGTCGATTATCTTAAGAACAAGGGAATTGATGATCCTATTGCTTTTTATTCCAACGAAGTTCGTTTACTTAATCTAAAAAGAAAAGAAGATAAAGCAAATAATAAATTCAACCAAAAACTGATATCTGAAGTTTCTCCTGAAAAACTTCTCGGTTATTTCCCTCTTTCAAGAGTTCTCAATAATCTTGATATAAAAACTTCTTTTGATTATATCCAAAAAGGAAGAGTATTCAGATTCTCTTTATATGATGTCTTTACTTCTCTTGTTTACGCGAGAGCAGTTGCACCATCATCTAAGCATAAGACTTTTCATGATGTATTGCCATCTCTTTATAAGGAGACACAATGCAGCTATGACCAGATTCTTGAATGCACTGAATTCTTAGGCAGTGAGTATGAAAGATTTGTAGAAATACTTACTGTAGCTACAAAGGATAATTATTCTCTTAATACATCTCGTACTTATTTTGACTGCACTAATTTTTATTTTGAAATAGACAGAGAATCATTTATCCAAAGAAAAGGTCCATCGAAAGAAAACAGAAAAGATCCTATTGTTGGTATGGGTCTTCTTCTAGATGCCAATATGATTCCTATTGGCATGAAAATATATCCTGGAAACGAATCAGAAAAACCTGTATTAAGAAATGTGATTGAAAGCCTAAAGAATCAGAATAATATTGAAGGAAAAACTATTCAGATAGCAGATAAAGGTTTGAACTGTGCAAGAAATATTATAGAAGCAGTTAATCATAATGACGGATATATATTTTCTAAATCCGTGAAGACACTTCCTGAAGAAGAAAGAAAGTGGGTTCTCTCACAGGATGATTATAAATATTATGTTGATGAAAACAAAAATATAAAATATGGCTTAAAGTCATGTGTTGATGAATTTGTATATAAATATAAAGATGAAAACGGAAGAGAATTCATTAAGAAAATCAAAGAGAAACGTATATGCATTTATAATCCAAAACTTGCAAGAAAGAAACTACAGGAAATTGAAAGACTGGTAGAAAAGGCTCATAAATTATCTCATTCACAGGCAAAAAGAAGCGAATACGGAGAGAGTTCAAGATATGTTGATTTTATTGATAGCAAAGGAAATAAAGCAGAATCAAAAATCAATGAAGATAAAATAAATAAAGATAGAGAGTTGGCAGGATACAACATGCTTGTCACATCTGAGACACATATGAATGATGATGAAGTATATAAAGCTTATCATAATTTATGGAGAATTGAAGAATCATTTAGAGTGATGAAAAGCGAACTTGATGCAAGACCAGTTTATCTCCAAAAAGAAAACAGTATAAAAGGTCATTTTCTCATCTGTTATACAGCAGTTCTGCTTCTAAGGTTACTGCAGATACATGAATTAAAGAATAAATACTCGACAAGTGAGATATGCAGATTCATAAAAGAATTCAAAGTCGTACAGATAAACGAAAATAGATATATAAATCTGACAAGATTATCACCATTTATAAGAGAATTATCAGTAATCATGAATTTACCACTAACAAACTTTTACTTCACTCAAAAACAAATAAACATGATGCACACTCGTTAATTAACAACGAGTGTACACCATGTTTTTCTATTCAACCTCTAAAGTCAGGTATTATAACACGAATATAATACATGAAAAAGAATCAATA
>JAXJVS010000130.1:0-13492 GCA_036308445.1 Bacilli bacterium
ATATGCAGGATTATGTTTTGAATAAGACAGGAGAAAGCAATCTAGAATATATTCGTGATGTCATGCATACATTAACAGAAATTAGAACTCAATGGGGAATGGTTTATCCTTTTGAATAGTAAATTAAAAGATATTTAATAAAAAAATATAAATATCTCTTCAAAAATAATTAAAGAACATATAAAATATATATTAAAGAATAAATATAATAAGAAGAGATGAAACATTATTACGATATCATCAATAAAACAGGTTAAAAAATGAATTATAGAACGGGAGAAAAGAAAAATGGAATTTATTATTGACACAGTTAATTTAGAAGAAATCAAAGATGCAGTTGATCATATGCCAATCGTAGGAGTAACAAGTAATCCTTCAATTGTAAAGAAAACAAGTCCTAAAGACTTCTTTGAACATATGAGAGAAATTAGAAAAATTATCGGTAAAGAAAGAAGTTTACATGTACAAGTTATTTCTAAAGATTGTGATACTATTGTAAAAGAAGCACATAGAATTTTAGAAGAAATTGATAATGATGTTTATGTAAAAGTACCTGTTTCTTATGAAGGTGTTAAGGCAATTAAAATATTAAAGGCTGAAGGTGTTAATGTTACTGCAACTGCAGTATATGATTTAATGCAAGCTTATATGGCTCTTGCAGCTGGTGCTGATTATATAGCACCATATGTCAATAGAATTGGTAATTTAGGTGCTGATCCTATGGATTTAATCTATGAATTATCTAATAAAATCATTTCTGATGGATATGATTGTAAGATTTTAGCTGCAAGCTTTAAAGGTGTACAACAAGTTAAAGATGCAATTAATAATGGTTCTCAAGCTATTACAGCACCAGTAGATGTATTAAAAGCTATCTTTAAAAATCCAAACATTGAAAAAGCAGTAGATGACTTTAATAGTGATTGGTATGCAATGTATGGTGAAGGTGTAGGAATCTGCGATTTATAAAATATGATGAGCTTACTGTTTATGCAGTAAGCTTTTTTGTTATTAAATTATTAATTCATTGATAAATAAAGAGAGAATGTAATAATAAACGAGATTCTATGAGTTAATGAAGAATTGTAGCTTTTTTGTTTATGAAAAAACTTCTTAATATCAATAAATTTTTATAAAGAAAAAATTGTGTTTTAGAATAATTGTGATATAATGAGACGCGGAAAAAGGGGTGTGGATTATGAATATTAGAAATATCGCAATTATTGCACACGTTGACCATGGTAAAACAACATTGGTTGATCAATTATTAAAATTATCTGGTACATTAAAAGATAATGAACAAATAGATGAAAGAGCTATGGATAGCAATGCCTTAGAAAGAGAAAGAGGTATTACAATCCTTGCAAAAAATACTGCTATCAATTATAAAGACTATCGTATTAATATTATGGATACTCCAGGTCATGCTGACTTTGGAGGAGAAGTAGAACGTATTATGAACATGGTAGATGGTGTATTACTTGTTGTTGATGCATATGAAGGTACAATGCCTCAAACTCGCTTTGTATTAAAGAAAGCGTTAGAAGCCCATGTTAAGCCTATCGTAGTTATTAATAAAGTAGATAGACCTGTAGTTCGTATTGATGAAGTTATGGATGAAGTTCTTGAGTTATTTATGGAATTAGGTGCTGATGATAATCAGTTAGATTTCCCTACCGTTTATGTTTCTGCATTAATGGGAACTTCAAGCTTAGATCCTGATTTAAATACGCAAGTTCCAAATATGGATTGTTTATTTGATATGATTATTGATGAAATTCCTGAACCATTAGTAGATGAAGAAGGACCTTTACAATTCCAACCTGCATTATTAGATTATAATGATTATGTTGGACGTATTGGTATTGGTAGAGTACAAAGAGGTAAAGTAAAAGTTAATGAAACTGTTGTATGTGTAAGAGCTGATGGCACTAAGACACAATTTAGAATTCAAAAATTATTTGGTTTCATTGGTTTACATCGTATTGAAATTGATGAAGCTAGTGCAGGTGATATTGTAGCTATTGCTGGACTTGCTGATATTGGTGTAGGAGAAACAGTTTGTACTTTAGGTCATGAAGATCCTTTACCATTACTTAGAGTAGATGAACCTACTATTCAAATGGTATTTGGTACTAATACTTCTCCTTTTGCTGGTAAAGAAGGTAAGTTTGTTACTGCTAGTAAGATTGAAGATAGATTGTTTAAAGAAACAAATAGGGATGTGTCTTTAAAAATTGAAAGAATTGCAAATAGTGAAGAATGGATTGTTTCTGGTCGTGGAGAATTACATTTATCTATTTTAATAGAAAATATGAGAAGAGAAGGTTATGAGTTACAGGTATCTAAACCTAAAGTTATTATTAAAGAAATAGATGGTGTTAAATGTGAACCATATGAAGATGTATATATTGAAGCACCTGATGAATGTATTGGTAGTGTTATTGAATCATTAGGATTTAGACGTGGTGAATTAGTAAATATGGAATCTGATGATGGAATGACAAAAGTACAATATATTATTCCTTCTCGTGGATTAATTGGATTTATGACTAACTTTTTAACTATGACTAAGGGATATGGTATTATTAACCACTCTTATTTAGAATATCGTCCTATGGAAGGTGATAGTGTAGGAGAAAGACCTTTAGGTGTTATGGTTTCTATTGATAATGGACAAACTACTGCTTATTCTTTAGGAAGTGTTGAAAGTAGAGGAGTTATGTTTGTTGGTCCTGGTGTAGAAGTTTATGAAGGTATGATTGTTGGTGAACATAGTAGAGATAATGATTTAACTGTTAATGTTACTAAAGGTAAAAACTTAACAAATACGCGTTCTTCTACAAAAGATTCTACAGTTGTATTAAAGAAACCTAGAGTATTTAATTTAGAAGGATGTCTAGATTATATTAATGATGATGAGTTAGTTGAAGTTACACCTAAATCAATTCGTTTAAGAAAACGTTTGTTAACTGAACAAGAAAGAAGAAAAGCTTTCTCAGCTTCAATGAAAAATAAGGCTTAAGTATTTTACTTGAGTCTTTTTTTTATACTTGGAGTAAAGGGAAGATATTTTATGAAGCAATTTACAGGGCTAGATAATTTAGGCTATACAATCAGATTAGATAAACAATTAGCCTATATAAAGAAAGAAAAGTATATGTTTATTGTGTATTATAATGAAAGTAGTAAACAATATTCATTATATACAACAATAAACAAAGAAGAAATTGCTTATATTAGATATGAAGATTAAAGATTAGTAGTTGGTATTCATAATAATAATGATATGAATGCATTATATGTTGATAATTTCATTGATCTGTTGGTAGAAGAATTATCTTTAGAAGGATACCATCCTTATTGTGTATATGCTCATCGTTATGAAGAAAATTTAGAAGTTGTATGTTATAATGGTCAGTGTATATTAATGAGTAAAAACTGTTTTGAGGAATTGGCTACAAAGATGAGACCTCCTAAAAACCCTAATCTAGGTAAAGGAATTATTGGTGGAATATTAGGATCAATAATAGGTATTGTGGTATGGATTATTATTTATCAGTTAGGGTTTATTGCTGGTATTACTGGTTTTATTATGGCTTTATTGTATTTAAGGGTTATGAGTTATTAGGTGGTAGATTGGATAAAAAGAGTGTTTGGATATGTGTTGCTATTTCGGTGGTGATGCTTTTTGTGGCAGAACTTATTTGTCTAGCTTTAGAAATATATAATCAGTTTAATTTGTATTATGCTATTCTTTTTTTTAGATGCATTTCTATCATTACCATACTTTTTAGTAGATGGAGAAATTTTAGGTGCTATAGCTCAAGAAATGCTTATGGGATATGTTTTATGGCTTTATCTAGTTTTTCATATATAAAAACTATCCATACTCAAGCAGTTAAAGAAGATGAAATTATTCAATTAAGTTAGTGAAAATTAGTTATAAATACAAGAAAAAGATGAAAAAAAGACAAAAAGTACTGTAAAATTGGTACTTTTTGAAAAAAATATGAATTATTTTTAAAGAAAATTTGCATTTTTTAAAATTACCATATATAATGTGGAAGAATAGACGGGGAATAAAAGTCTATTAAAGTAAGGAGGACAACATGAAAACTAAATTACAAGTACAATATAACAATAAAAATGTTGAAACTACTGATATTGAAAAATTAGCTAAAGAAGATATGAAAGTTAAAGGTGTTAAAATGAACACTATCGATACATTAGAGGTTTATTATAAACCTGAAACTTTAGCTATTTACTATGTAGCAACATTAAAAGATGGTAGTGTTATTAGTAACGATGAACCATTAATCGTAGAATAATTTATATTCAAAATACAAGGGGAGTTTAAAGACTCCTTTTTGTTTTAAATGAAAGTATGATATACTATAGGCGAGGAGTGATATAGATGAAAAAAATATTATGTTTATTATTGTGTCTTACAATGATAAGTGGATGTAGTAAAAATAAAACTATAGAGACATTAATGATTATGACAAATCCTGATGAATATACTTTATATGATGCTGAGGGTGAAAAATTAAGTAAGATGACTTATAAATCATATGAAGAAAATTATAAACGAGGATATTTAGTAACGAATACAGAAGATAAGAAAGCTTACATTGATTATAATGGTGAAGTCATTGTTGATTTTGATGAATATGATGATGTTAAGTATGCTGATGAAATGGTTATAGGAATTAAGGTGAAAGAGGCAGAAGAAACTAAAGAAAAATCTACGGTTTCTAGTGATGTATCTTTTATTATTAATAATGAGGGTGATACTATTTTGACTACTTCTGATAGTAAAATATTAAAGATGAGTGGTTTGCCTATTGTTAATGATAATGGTACATGGAAAGTTTTATATAAGAATGGTGAAGAATTATATAGTACCAATGAAGAAATTAAATATGCTGGATATGATGATATATATTCTATGTACTATGTAGGTTTAGAAAATAAAGTTATTGTTTATTATGAATTAGATAATGAATTAAAAACTGTTGAAATTGAAACAAGTGGTAATTTTGCTGTTAGTGATAGTAATGAAAGTGGATGTTTGTTATTAGATAAAGCCCAGAAAGTGGTTCTTTATGTAGGATATCGTGAAGGATCTCAGTGTGTTTTTACAAATATAGATGTAGATTCTTTATATTTTGATAATAGTAATAATATTATTGTAAAGAAGGGGTCAACTTTGTCAGTGTTATCTGTAGAAGCAAAGAAGGCTCTAAAAATGAATTCATATTACAAAAGTAGCACTGATTATATAGTAAGAAGTAACAGTATTTATGGGCCACATACTGCGTATGTAGATGGGCAAGTATCAGCAAGTGTAGAAAACTGTCAGATATTCCCTACTGCATTAAAGTTGGATGGTAACTATTTTCCTGCTTATGTAAAAGATACTGGTTATCAATATTATGATTTAAATGGTAAACAGCCATTTACTACAATTTTCTATGATGGAGAAGCTTTTGATAATAATAATCGCGCAATTGTACAGGATGATGTCAATAGTACTTTCTTAATCAATGAAAGTGGTAATAGTGTTATAAGTCAGAAATATTTTAATATTGAGTACATCGGTAGTTCATATTATGCTGTTTATAATGAAAGTGGACAATTTGGTATTGTTAATAAAGACGGTAAGGAAATATTAGCTGTTGGTTATACAGCTTTACCAGAACAATGTGTATTTAATTATAATGGTAATGAATATATTATGGTTGAAAAATATGGTAGAACTTATGTTTATAATACTTCTAATGATATGGAAGAAGTTTTCTCACAAGAAGGAAATACTGTGTTTAACGAAAAAGGTTATTTTATTGTAAATAGTGAATCTTATTATACATTTGAAGGTAAACTTATTCACTAAGGAGGTTATATGCGAATATTAGTAGGAATGTTGTTAAGTTTCGTGTTTTTTCTTTTATTAATTCAAATTATATTTTTTGAAATGAATTATCGTAAAGTCAAACAAAGACATGATATGTTATGGTTTTTATCATTGAATAGAAAATTTAATTATAATCGTACTGGTTATATGGCGTTTGTAGTATTTTTTTGTTATTTATTTTCTAGTGATGAACCTATGTTTTCATTGAATTGGTTTATATATTTTATTATGTTTTTAGCTTTAGGTATTATCTCAGATGCCGTAGTTCAGTTTTTAACATTAAAATATGCTCAAGTGAGATGTAAGAAACAGATTAATGAAGCGAAATTATTGGAAAAAGAAGTTCTTGGTTTGAAAGATACTGAAGTTACATCACAAGATTATGAAGAAGGAATAAAGAAAATTGATGAAGTTAATATATTAAGAAAATATTTAAATAATGATCATCATTTAGCCTTTTTAACTATAGATAAAGGTGAATTTGCATCACAATTTACTCCTTTACCACAAGTAACATATGATGTAGAGCCTTATACTGACATAGAGTCAATAAAAGATAAATTTGAAGAATCACCTATTAGATTAACAACTTTAACACAGGCAAAACAAATGCCATTTAAAGATGATAAAATTGATATTGTGATGAATCAATTGTGTAATTATGATAAGAGTGAAATAAAAAGAGTTTTAAAACCTGGTGGTTATTTTATTCTTCATCAGAATGGTACAGGAAATTTAAAAGAATTAGTTGAAATGTATGTACCTTTTAGAATGAATGGAGAATGGAATTTATATTCATGTATTCCTACTTTAGAAAGTATTGGCTTTAAAATATTAGAAGGAATAGAAGATCATAATTATATTCGTTTTAAAAGTATAGAAGGTATTTATAATTATTTTAAAAAAGTATCTCCAGATTTATGTGATGTGGTAAAATATAAAGGATTTTATATGTCAGCCTTAAAACAAATGAAAGAAAATCATTTCTTTCATTTATCTACATATGATTTCTTAGTTGTTGCTCAAAATGAAATGTAAGTTTTTAGACTTACATTTTTATTTTTGATTATATTATGTTATAATCATTTTTAATGAAGGGAGGAATGTTTATGATTATGTATACAGAGATAAAAGACTATATATTAAAGTGTATAGATAATAAAGAATATTATCCGGGATATAAACTTCCACCAGAAAGAGAATTTACAGAAAAGTTTTCTGCTTCACGCATGACGGTAAGAAGAGCTATAGATGAATTAATCCAAGAAGGGATTCTGATCAAAAAGAAAGGGAAGGGAATTAGTGGTACGTATGTTTCTAAGATGAAAAAAAGTCGTAGTATTAATCGTATTTCTATTTCTACAGATAAAGAATTAATTAATGAATATGGACAAATTCGTATTCAGGTATTAGAGAAAAAAATTATCAAAAATCATTCTATTACAAATAGATTATTAGGATTATTACCAGATGAAGAAGTATTACAGGTAAAAAGAGTACAATATGGTTGGGATATTCCAATTGTTTATGAAAATATATTTTTCCCATTAAAATATTTTCCACATATTGATGAAGCCAATTTTGAACAATCTGTTTCTAATATAGTTCCTATATATATGAATAAGAATATAGAAATAGGCAATCATAGAGTAGAGATAGAGAGTCTGATTGCAACACCTAGATTGATGAAATTATTATCTATTACTAGAGATTCACCTATACTACAATTGAATAATATTGTATATGATATTAATGGTCTACCTATTTATTGTGGTAAAGATAGTTATGATGGTAATAGCTTTAAATATTCTTCTGTTGAGACAAGTTAACTTGTCTTTTTTTATCTGTAATAAAAATAGTTCTTGAAATTACAGGTAGATTTTTTAGAATATATGAGAAAATGAAAAAGTATGAAACAAATACAATAGTTTTCTATTACAATGAAAAGAGAATATAGGTAAAATTAAAAGGCTTGGCACCTTTACAGGTAAGAGCACAAGCCTTATAATAACTATTAAATTTTAGTCTAACTTTGTGGGTTCACTACATTAATGAATAATATTTTATATAGTGATGATTCCAAAAGCATTGAGAATTGATGATATTAAAATAATAATAATAAATATTGGAGCAATATATTTGATCATAATTACAAATAATTTTTCTCTTTTAAACTTTGAACTTGTTTTGACTTCATCAACAATTGATTGAGGTTTAATAATAAATCCTATAAATAAACATGTTAATAATGCTACTATAGGCATTAATACACTGTTACTAATAAAATCAAAAAAACTTAAGAAATCCATGCCTAGTGGCTGAATAGATGATAATATACCAAATCCTAATGAAGAAGGTAAAGCAATGATTATTGTAAATATTGTTACAACAATAACAGATATTTTACGATTCCATCTTAATTTATCATTAAAGATTGATACAATAGTTTCCATTAAGGAAATAGAAGAAGTTAATGCAGCAAATAATACTAATATAAAGAATAATGTTCCTAAGATATTGCCAAAAGGCATAGCTTCAAATACTTTAGGTAAAGTAATAAACATTAATCCAGGTCCAGCATTAATAGCAGAGGCATCACCACCACTAAAAGCGAAAACTGCAGGAATTACCATCATACCTGCTAGAAAAGCAATACCTGCATCAAAGATTTCTATCTGTGAAACAGATTGTTCTAAATCTACATCTTTTTTCATATATGAACCATATGTAATCATAATTCCCATGGCAAGTGACATAGAATAAAATAATTGTCCCATTGCACCAATGACTGTAGTTACAGAAAAATTAGAGATATCAGGTTTAATATAATAAATAAATCCTTCCATGGCCCCAGGAAGAGTAATAGAATAGAATGCAATACCAATAGTTAAGATAACTAATAATGGCATTAAAAGTTTACTTACTTTCTCAACCCCTTTTTCTACACCTAAAAACACGACTATAGCAGTTATCATAATAAACATTATTAACCAGAATATAGGTTCTCCTATTTGTGCTGTATAATTAGTAAAATAAGTATTATTAGCAGCAAGAGGAGATTGACCAGTTAAGAATACTATTAAATATTTCATAACCCAGCCACCTATAACACTATAATAAGGTAATATTATAATAGGAACTAAAGCTGCCAAGTAACCTATAAAAGAATACTTTTTATTTAGTTTTCTAAAAGCTCCAATAGCACTTAATCCAGATTTTCTTCCTAATCCTATTTCCCCAATAGTTAAAGCAAAACCAAAAGTAACAGCTAATATTAAATACGATAATAAAAATGTTCCCCCACCATACTTTGCAGCTAAATATGGGAAACGCCATATATTTCCAAGACCTACAGCTGAACCAGCTGCCGCAAGTACAAACCCTAATTTTCCAGAAAAATGACTTCTTTGTTTATTTTCCATTGTGTTCCTCCTAATAAAACAGTATTTCTATATTAACATATTTTATATGTTTGAACAATAAAACAATTTTTGAAGATATTGGTTAATTTTTATTTATTGCTTTTATTATAAATATTGGTGATTTTTCATCAATATTATTATCTATTATTTCAAAGCTATCTTTGAAATTTATATAAGATAACAATACTTCTGGTATTTCCCAGCCGTTATCATATTCTAATAGGCATGCAGTAGATAATATCTTACTTACATAAATTCTAGTTATTTTATCTTCTTTTTTCATAAGAAAATCATAATAATTTTCAAAGTTTTTTCTATCAAAAACTGCAAGAGTAAAATCCTTCCATTTTGTAAATATATATTCTTTGTTGTTGTCTAATGGTAATTTGAATTTCATAATAATCTCACCTTCTATATTTAATTTAAAAGGTATTATGCATATAAGTCAAGAGAATATGATAATACACTTTTGATGTATAGGAATAAATTAGTTGCTTGTAAGGATGATGCTATTATTGTGTTAGATTATATAGTTTATTGTTCTTCTATTATGCTGTGTAACTGTCGATTATTTCCGAGGAAATAAGAAGCTGATATGAACTATATCTGCCATAGATGTAGTTTCATATCAACTTTTTTATTTGTTTTAAATGTTATACCTTCACTTTTTAATAATTCATATTGCTCATTCCATCCTTCAACTAGGCTACCATCACTATGAACAACTCTATGACAAGGATAATCACCATATAATGAAGATTGTTTTAAAGCAGTACCTACTAATCTACTATTTTTAGGTTTTCCTATTGCTTTAGCAATTAATGAATAACTTGCAACCTTGCCTTTAGGAATTTCTTCAACTACAGCATAAACATTATAAAAGAAATTTTCTCTATTCATTATCTTCATCACTATATCCGTCATGTATTTTGGATATTCTATTAACTATTTTTTGACTAGAGGTACTTACTTCTTTTAAAGGTTTTTGTAATCTTTCTATAGCATTTTCTAACACTTCAATACGTTGTTGTAATCTTAAAGCATCTTCATACATTGAAATAATATCTTTTTCTAATGCTTTGATATTCTTTGTACGTTTAATATCTTTAGTAATATTAATAAGGGTAAATACAACTCCTAGTAAGGTTGTAGGCGAAGTGATGAGTACATGCTTTTTATGAGCAAAATCAATCATTTCACCACATTCACTACATAAATAAAAATATATAGCTTCACTAGGTATAAACATAACTGCATTTTCAACAGTTTCTTCACTAATATATTTAGAACTAATATCATTAATATGTTTCTTTATATCTTGTTTAAATTGATTATGGTATAAACGAATATCTCTTTCATTCAAATCTTCACATAATTTTTGATAACTTTCTGCTGGAAATTTAGAATCAATAATTAATACTTTATCACTATCAGGCATATGTAAAGCAACATCTCCCATATATCCATTCTTTAATAAATATTGTATTTCATATATTTCTTTAGATTCACCAGCATATATACTTAATAAATGATTTAATTGATATTCTCCCCAATTTCCTCTTGTTTTCTTATTAACCATAATATTATTCATATCTTCTACTTTACTATATACGTTTTCTAATTGTTTTTTTGTAGTAGATGATGATGTGTTTAAGATATTTAATGCTTGGACAATTAATCTTGTTCTTTCTTCTAATCTTGCTGAGGATTCTTGTTCTTTATTGTTAAATAAGAGTAAGTTTTGTGATAAGTTTTGTATTTCTTCTTTAATATTTTCTTCTTGATTATTGTTGTTGTTTCTCGTTAATAAGACAATAATGACAATTAAGATAATAATGATGATAATCATTAATACAGTTAATACTTGTTCATTCATTATTAGCACCTCCTTATATCTACGGTAGTGTCAAAAATCGATATAAATGATTTAAATACACTACTTTCTATTTGTTTATATATAAACAGTAAAATAACTAATGTATTTATCATTTGTAGTTATCTTTTTTATAATTAAACTAAAAAAAAAGAAACTCCTATATTAAACTTTACCTACTACTTAAATATATCACGAAAGGAAATTTCATCATGGACAGTATAACACATATCTTTAATTGTATTAACACTTTTTCTGAAATTAATTTCAAATTCTCTAAATATATTGATCTTTTCTCTATTCTTAAGGAAATCCCTGATTTCATCTAGGCTTAATGATAATAATCTTATCTTCCATCTTAAGGAAGCCATCTCTCATACTAAATGGTTAATTCTTTATTTTGAAAAGAATATCAATCCTAAGCTTAGGAAGGAGATGAATCATCTTAGTAACTCTAAAATCATTAAAAAAATACCTGATCCATTGAAAAAGGTGAGTCTAAACAAAATTAGATAATATTAATTTACTTTATGAATAGAAGTTAAGTTAAAATAAATAAATTTAAAGAAAGAGTTAACTGTTTTTAAACTGCAGTAAAGAATAATTAAGTGTTTTTTAAATCTATTGTAAATAAGGAATTATAAGATAGAATGTATTACAATAGAAAGGGATATAAGGAGATTTATATAGGAAAATGAGAAAAATGATTAGATATATATTGTTAGTATTATGTATTGGTATAGGTATTTGTTGTATTAATTATTCTTTGTTTGTATATTTTCAATATGCTTTAATAGTATTAGCTTGTATAGAATTTGGGTGTAGTATAAGAAGAGAACTAGAAGAGTCATTATTATAATGATTCTTTTTTTATTCATAAAAATGTTTTAATCGACAAGTCAAGTTAAATAAGAATAAATTTTTTTAAAGAAAAAGTAAACTGTTTTTAAACTTTAGTAAAGAATAATTAAGTGTTTTTTAAGTCTATTGTATATCTTTTTTCTAAGTGTTAATGTGTAGCTGTCGAAAAAATAGGAGACAGGAGAGAGACAAAGATATGAAGAAAAATAAATTAATGAAAGTTTCGATGGCTGCACTTGCAGTAGCAATGGGAATTGGTTATTTAAGACCAACAGTATTAGTTACTCCAGTACATGCCGAAGAACAGACAGTAAGTACTACAAGTACAGCTGCTACAAGCCAAACACTTATTGATGAAAAAACAACATGGAAGTATTTGGACAATAATACTGATCCAGGAACAAGTGAAGACTTACAGTCTTGGACAAAAGCCGATTATGATGATTCCGAGTGGAAAACAGCAAAAGGATCATTTGGGGCTAAAAAAGGAAATTTAGCTGCAATTGGAACTGTGACACCAAACAACTTAATTACTCAATATTATACAGATGTAAATGATGTCGATGGAGATGGTGATAAAACTGAAAATGTAAATATTCCAGCATACTTCTTCCGTACTACTTTCAATTTAGATGAAATTGTGGAAGATACAGTAGTTAAAGGAACAGTTCAATATGATGATGGAGCTATTGTTTATTTAAATGGTAAAGCAGTTGCTTATTTTGGTGGAGCAGAAAATGATGCATCTGCTAACACTACGACAAATCTTTATTATCTAGCAAATGGAACTGGTAATGAAGGAGCAGGTGATCCGGCTACAGGAACATTTACTATTGAAGCTAGCGAATTATCTAAAGGAAAAAACGTAATTGCAGTTGAGGTTCATAATAAATCAACTGGAAGTTCGGATGTTTTCTTTGGCATGAGTTCTTTAACTTTAGAATCTGTTGATACATCAAGTGTAACTCAAGATGATGTTATTTTAACAGTTGGAAGTGATGAAACTCAAAGAAATCTTACATGGTATGCTGATGTAAATAAAGCAGGAACAGTGCAAGTAGCAAAAGCAGGTAATACAGATGAATTCCCAACAGAATATAAAGAATTTAAAGCTACTGCATCTGTATCTAATGAAGGTCTTTATACAAATCAAGCTACTATTACAGGATTAGAAGCTAATACAAAATATGTATATCGATTAGTTAATGGAGAAACAGTAAGTGGAACTTATAGCTTTGAAACAGGTTCAACTGGAGATTTCACATTTGCATTAGTCGGGGATCCTCAAATTGGTGCAAGTGGAAATTCGACATCAGATACGGAAAGCTGGGGATCAACAGTTAATTATATTGTCAATACACTAGATCCTGATTTTCTTTTATCAGCAGGTGACCAGGTCAATACAGCAAGCAGTGAAAC
>JAXJVS010000131.1:0-1671 GCA_036308445.1 Bacilli bacterium
AAATTATCGAATTTTTCGTTTTTATTATATCAGCTATCCAAATGATTATATTTTCTATCTATATACCCATATTTCATATAAATGTATCACAAAAAATCACTGATATATTTACAACAAAATCTCTAAAATAAAAAAAAGATAACATCAGTTATCTTTTTTTCTACCATAGCCATAACCGTATCCGTAACCATAGCCATAACCATATTTACTTGTTTGTTCTTGATCAAAGATTGAAGGTTTAACCTGATTAATGACTGTTCCTAAAAGAGATGGAACATTTTCATTTAATTCTTCTAATGATTCTAAGATATCATATGCACTTGCATAGTCCTGTTTAATAACGACAATTGCAGTATCTGAATGTCTAGCAACCAACAAAGCATCTTCCATCATATATAATGGTGGTACATCTAAAATCACATAATCATATTTTTCTTTTAATAAAGCCATGAAGCTATGGAAATTATCACTTGATAATAATTCAGGAGCTTCATTATAACCATCTACGCCATAAATAACATCTAAAGAATAATCCTGATATTGATTAGTCACTTCTTCTAAAGAGAAACGTCCTTTTAAGAAATCTACAATATTACCAGTAAATTGATTTTCTTTAAAAGTATTTAATACTGAAGGATTTCTTAAATCAGTATCAACTAAAACAACTTTATATCCTTTATCCGCTAATGAAATAGCAATATTTGAAGATATCATAGATTTACCTTCATTAGGTAAAGTACTTGTAACCATAATCACTTGAGTATTATTCTTTTTCTTATCCTGTTCAATAGCTAGTCTTAAATCATGAAAAGATTGTTTAAAATGATATTGAATTCTTGGATTAGATAATAATAAATGTGATATTTTTGTATAGCTTTTCTTATTAGAAGCAATATATGGAATTTTAGCAAGATTATTAAGATGTAATACATCTTTAACATCTTCATTATTATTAATAGTTTTTCTTAATAATGTATAAGCTAAAGCTAATACAAAAGAAATACCTACTCCTAATATGAATCCCTTAATACCAGTTTTCAAATAATCTGGATAAGCATCAGGTTCCTGAGCTAATAAAGGTGTATCTAATATAGATAATTTCACATCACTCATAACCATATCAGTAACCTGACTATAATTACTGATAATACAATCTAAAACATCATAAGCATCTTGAGGATTATCTGAAGTTACTTTTAATTCAATTAAGTTTGTATCTGGTATACGAGAAACAATAATAGCCCCTGGTACAGAATCAACATCTAATGTTTTCGTAATAACTTTTCTCATCATATTACCTGTAATCAAACTACTAAATGTTGAAACAAAGCTATCATTGTCATCACCAGTCACATAAATATTCTGAGTTTCTTCTGTAGAGGCAATAAAGACAGCACGAGAGCTATATACCGTATCAAAGAATAATAATGTCTTAACTTCTAAAACAGCCACACAAGCAACAATAATAACTAAAATAAGCCTTTTTAATTTCATGACTGATTTATAAAAAGAGTCTAAGTACTTAATCAGATCAATCTTATTTTCATTATTGTCTTCCATGATTAAGACCCCCTTTTCACTCTATCATATCGATTATAGCCATAACGATATCCATAGACTTTCTTTTCTTTCGTTAAATCAATAACACTAGCATTATAGATACATCCAATT
>JAXJVS010000132.1:0-55217 GCA_036308445.1 Bacilli bacterium
TATTAATGCTAATACAATGATTAGAGAATGTTCCCAAGTCTCTACTAAATTTGATAATTTACCTAATGGAGCATTAGTATGGATGGAAGGACATATAGGTATTCATGTGGGTAATGGTATATGTATAGAGTCTAGTCCAAAGTGGGAGAATGGAATTCAAAAAACATTTATAAAAGGATCCGGCCATAAAAATTCAGAAAAATTAAATGAAAGAAAGTGGAGCAAACAAGGAATATTTGATAAATATATTCATTATGATATTAAATATTATCCTAGGTACACAGGAAAATCTTATATGATTGATAAAGTATTCAAAGAGATTGGCGCTCCTTATGGTTCGGTTACTAAACGTAAACCAGTGGCAATTATTAATGGATATAGTGATTATAAAGGAACAGCAAGTCAAAATTTAAAACTTATAAGTTTTGCTAAACAAGGAAGATTAAAAAAATAGATAATAGGCTAACCATGATGGTTAGCCTATTTTTGCTTATAAAGAATTCTTGGGAATATAGAATTCTTAAATTGCTGATAGAAAATTCCTTTCCTCTTTCTAATAAATATCCCATAAAATATTATAAATTTTAATGATTAAAATTGTTAGTTCTGTTTTCAATGTTTTTCTATAGTTTTTAAATGATGTATAAAGAAAAAAGTACTTAGTGATATCACTAAGTACTTTAAATGACCTATATAATACTATCCTAAGCGGTTGTAGTATTCTACGATTAATGATTCGTTGATTTCTTGGTTTAATTCAGATCTTTCAGGTAATCTTACTAATTTACCTTCCATTTTTTCTGTATTTAATTCAACAAATCCTGGAACATGAGTCATTGCTTCTAAGTTAGCTTTGATGATTGCTAAGTTTTGAGATTTTTCTCTAACTGCGATAACATCTCCAACTTTAACGTGACAAGAAGCGATGTCAGTTTTAACTCCATTTAATAAGATATGACCATGGTTTACTAATTGTCTAGCTTGTCTTCTTGTAGAAGCAAATCCTAATCTGTAAACTACGTTGTCTAATCTTGATTCAAGTAAGCAGAAGAAGTTATAACCAGTGATTCCTTCCATTTTACTTGCTCTTTTAAATGTGTTATGGAATTGTTTTTCGTTAACTCCATACATATGTCTTACTTTTTGTTTTTCAGCTAATTGTAATCCATATTCAGTTGGTTTCTTTCTTTTTTGTCCATGTTGACCAGGTGCATAAGGTCTTTTTGCTAATTCTTTACCAGTTTCTAATGTAGAAAAACCTAAACGTCTAGATTTTTTCCATTGTGGTCCAGTATAACGTGCCATTTTTATTTCCTCCTATTGTTTTATTGGCTTAAAACAATAACAATTCATAGATTCATAAGGTTGTGTTTATATTAAGCATTTCCCATTGCAGCTAGGTACTTTGCATACATCAGTTATAAACGCATTGTCTTATACTCTATGTGCTGCTATCATTTGTGCACTATGATATTATATCTAATTAGTAGAATTTGTCAATAAAAAATAACATATTTTGTTGGTGAATTCGTATTTTTTATTGATTTATCAGATAATGAAATTATTTTCTTGACAACAAATAATTTTATAAACTATATCATATTTCAAATTCTTCTGGAAAATGAAGTTTTCCAAAGCTGTTTCCTATTTAATAATTTTTATAATTTTTCTTTTCCTTGTTAAATGATATAATCTCTTTAATAAAAAACAATCATATCTATTTATAAATTAATTTTTATAAACTTATCTTTAAACTAATGAAATTATAATATTTTTATGATAAGATATATTTTGTAGAAAATTATTGGTTACATGTTTTAAACATTTTATATATAGTGAGGTATAAGTCATGGAAGAGTTTTGTAATTATATAAAGAATTTTATAGATACAGTAGGAACAAAGAATTTAATTATTACAGCAGCTGTTATTGTTGCTGTTATTGTTGTGTATATTATATATCGAAGTATTCGTTTGAAGTTTTTTAGAAAGAAAATTGTTGAAGAAGAGAATAGAATGAATGCTATTAAATCATTACCGCTACAATATCGTTTAGGTAGGGTGAAAAGTATTGCTAAAAATATGCCAGATGTCGAACCTTTATATCAACAATATTCTGAAGAGTTTGAAAAACTATCAGATTTCCAGAAAAATGAATTAGGAGTTTTATTGAATGAAATAGATGAACAATTATTCTATGGAAAACTAAGAAAAGTTTCAAAGAAGATGAATGAACTTGAAGAAATGCTTCAGACATATGAGGATAAGTCTCAGGATTTATTAAAGAGAATAGAAAAAATTACTGAAATCGAAAACATTCAGCGTATTGAGATTATTAGAGTTAAAGAAAAATATCGTAAAGAAGTTGATTATTATGAGTCAATTCGTTTTAAGGTTGATGATTTTATTCCTCATATTGATGGATTGTTTAAAGATATTGATAAAGATTTTGTCTCTTTAGAAGATATGATGAATAATCAAAGATTTGAAGAAGCTCAGGAATTTACTAAAGCTATTGAAAAGAAAATTGATTGGATACATACTAACTTTAAAGATTTACCAAGTTTTGTTACTGTTGTTAGACAATATATTCCTAAGAAAATCAATCAAATTCAAGGACTTATCGATTCAATGCCAGAGAATCAGTATGCAATGCATCAGCTTGCAATTACTGATCGTTTTGAAGCGGTTCATTTGGATTTAGAAAAAGAGATAAAAAATGTTAAATCATTACAATTAGATAACATGTCTAATGCTTTAGAAGAAATATCTAAGAATATTGATGGTTTAATAGAAGATATTACAACAGAAAAGAAATCCTTAGATTTATTTAAAGAAAAATGGGATGAATGCTATAAAAATGTAGAACAAATATATAGTCAATATAAGCAGGCTTTAATTGATTTGAATAATATGAGAACATTATATGTTTTAGATGATGTTGATATTACTATTGATGAAAAATTTGAAGATTTTGATGTCTTGTTAAAACAATCATATGATTTAGAACAGCAGATGAGTACAGGAAAGTTTGCTTACTCATTGATGATTAAAGATGTAGAAACATTAAATAGTCAGGTTATTGTTCATCAGACTTATTTAAATGATTTCTTTACTGTCAGAGATCATTTATATTTACAAGAACAGAGAGCGATTGATGAATTAGAAAATATTAATATTGTATTATTAGAAATCAAATCAGAAATAAAAAATAAACATTTACCAATGATTAATGAATCATATAAAGATTATATTCAAGATTCTTATGATAAAGCAGCTGAAATACAGGCTTTTAGACAAAATAGACCTGTAGAATTAACAGAATTATCACAAAAAGTTGATAAGGCAAGAGATGTTATTTATAAGTTATATGACAATGTTCATAATTTAGTAGTCACTGCTCAAATGGTTGAAGAAGCAATTGTATTTGGTAATAGATATCGTTCAACATTCTTAGAAGTGAATACTGAACTTACAAAAGCTGAAGTATTATTTAGAAATGGTGAATATACGAAAGCTTTAACTACGGCTGTAGATATTATTGAAAAAATAAAACCTGGATCTTATGAAGAATTGATTTTAAAAACATCTAAAAAGTCCAATTAATTGGACTTTTTTAATGATTTTACTTGATTTTTTATCATAAACTATTGTATAAAGACATAAGATAAATTATGGAGGAATATGATGATTTATTTAGATTATGTGTCTACGACACCTTTAAGAAAAGAAATATTAGAAACTTACAACAATCTATTAAATAAATATTTTGCAAATGCTGATTCAATGCATTCATTAGGTTTTGAAGTAAATACTTTAATGGAAAAATCTAGATCTTTAATTGCTGATTTATTACATGTTAAAGAGAGTGAATTATTTTTTACCAGTGGTGCTAGTGAATCTAATAATACTGCTATTAAAGGATGTGCTTTTGCATATTCAAATAGAGGTAAACATATTATTACTTCTAGTGTTGAACATTCTAGTGTATATAATACATGTGTTCAGTTAAGAGATGTTTTTGGCTTTGATGTGGATTTTATTTCGGTTGATGAGAATGGGACTTTGAATTTAAAAGAATTAGAAGAAAAAATAAGAGAAGATACAATTCTAGTATCAATCATGTATGTTAATAATGAAGTAGGAATGATTAATCCAATTCATGAAATATCAAAAATAATAAAAAATAAAAATCCAAAAACAAAATTTCATGTTGATATGGTACAAGCATTAGGAAAAATACCTGTAGATTTAACAAATATTAATCTAGCAAGTTTCTCAGCCCATAAAATTTATGGTTTAAAAGGTAGTGGCTTATTATATAAGGATAATGCAACTCAGATTGTTCCACTTATTAGTGGTGGACAGCAAGAAACAGGATTAAGAGGTGGTACAAGTAATGCACCTGTTAATATTGTGCTTGCTAAAACAATCAGACTAGTATTAGAGGATTTTGATTATAAATATAATTATGTCAAATCGTTAAATCATTATCTAAGAGAGTATTTAGAAACAAGAAATGATATTGTTATTAACACTCCTAGAGAAAATACTTCTCCTTATATTTTAAATTTTTCGCCATTAGGCTATAAACCAGAAGTATTAGTTCATGATTTAGAATCAATGGGATGTTTTATTTCGACAAAAAGTACATGTAGTTCAAAGAAAAATGATATATCAAGAACTTTAAAAGCGATGAATATTGATCCTTATATTGCTGGTAGTGCGTTAAGAATCAGTTTTTCGCCAATGACCACAAAAGAAGAGGTTGATAAATTCATTCAAGCTTTATCAATCTCTTTAGAAAGAATAAAAAAGCAGAGGTAGTTTATGGAAAGTAATCATATTTTAGTTAGATTTGGAGAACTAACAACAAAAGGTAAAAATAGAAAACTATTTATTAGAAAATTATGTAGTAATACAAAAGAAATCCTTTCTTCCTTTACTCATTTAAGATATGAGATTACATTTGATAGAATGTATATTTTATTGAATGGTGAGGATCCAAAGGCTGTTAGTGATAAATTAAAGACAGTCTTTGGTATTCATTCTTTTTCAATCTGTTATAAAGTAGATACAGATTTAGAAAGGATTAAAGAAGTTGTATCTGAAATCATTGAAAGAAATGAAGGAAATACATTTAAAATTGATACAAAAAGAAATGATAAAGATTTTCCAATGCATTCTCAAGATATTAATAGAGCCATTGCAGGGCATGTATTCCATCATACATCTAAAAATTTAAAAGTAGATGTTCATCACCCTGAAATTTTAGTTAAAGTTGAATTAAGAAAAGAATGTACATATGTTATGGATAATGTTATTAAAGGTGCTGGTGGATATCCTGTAGGTATTGGTGGTAAAGCATTATTAATGTTATCTGGTGGTATTGATTCACCGGTTGCAGGATATTTAACTTTAAAAAGAGGAGTAGATATAGAATGTATTCATTATGCTTCTCCACCATATACAAATGAATTAGCTAAAGAGAAAGTATTAGATTTAGTTAATGTTTTAAGACAATATACTCATGGTAAAATTGTTGTACATATGGTACCATTCACTAAATTACAATTAGCTGTATATGAACATTGTGAAGAAAGTTATGCGATGACTGTAATGAGAAGAATGATGTATAGAATAGCTGAAGGAATTGCTCAAAAGAATCATTGCTTAGCTATTGTTAATGGCGAAAGTATTGGTCAAGTTGCTTCGCAGACATTGGATTCTATGCAAGTTATCAATGAAGTTATTAGAATGCCAGTATTAAGACCAGTGGCTTGCATGGATAAATTAGAAATTATTGATATTGCTGAAAAGATTGGTACATATGATATATCAATTAGACCTCATGAAGATTGTTGTACCATCTTTACACCAAAACAGCCAGCTACAAAACCAAAAAGTTATAAAGCAGAAGCTATGGAAGCTAACTGGGCTTTTGAAACAATGGTGCAAGAATGTATTGATGAAACAAAGTTTATAGTTATAGATGATAGTTATAAAAATGACGAAGATATTTTTTAAAAAAATTGTATAAGTTTGAAAACCTGACACAAAATAATTGTGTCAGGAGGTGAAAGACATGAATTCAAACTCAAGTTCTAAAAACAAATTAGTCGTACCAGGAGCTCAAAATGCTATTGATCAAATGAAGTACGAAATTGCTAATGAATTTGGAGTAAATCTTGGACCTGATGCAACTTCTCGTGCTAACGGATCTGTTGGTGGTGAAATCACTAAGAGATTAGTTCAAATGGGACAAAACCAAATTTCTGGACAAAGCCAAAACTCTGGTAATCAACAATACAAATAGTATTTAAAATAGAAACCTAGATTTTACAAAATAAAATCTAGGTTTTTTCTTCTTATTAATAAAAGTGTTGAATTCTTTTATTTTGATGATAAACTAATATTGTTAATAAAGATATTAGAAATGAAAATTTTAGTGTATGATGAAATAATATTTAATATTCATAATCGATATATAAAAGAATATTTCTATTTTATCAGTCGAATAATGGAGGAAAATAAAATGAAGAAGAAATGTGCATTAGAAGCGTTAAAACTTATAAAATCAGGGATGACTATAGGTTTAGGTGGTGGTAGTACAATAGGTTATTTAGTACAATATATTGAAGAAAATCAATTGAATGTTAAGGTTGTCACTCCATCATATAATACAGCTGAATTATGTGTTAAACATCAATTAAATGTTATACCAACATGGACTGTTGATCATGTTGATATTGCTTTTGATGGCTGTGATGAAGTGGATTTGAATTTAAATGCTTTAAAATCCGGAGGAGCAATTCATACAAAAGAAAAAATAATTGGTTCTATGGCTGATGAATATATATTATTAGTAGATGAATCAAAAGTGTTTGATAAACTACCTTTTCATCATAGTGTAACTTTAGAAGTGATTCCTGAGGCTAAAGCTTATGTAAAAAAACAAATTGAATTATTAAATGGTAAAGTTTCTATGAGAACAAGTGATGCTAAAGATGGTTTTACTATTAGCGATCATGGACATTTTATTATGGAAGCTACTTTTGAAAATGTAGAAGATATAAAAAAGTTAAATTATGATTTAAATAATATTCCTGGTATTATTGATACATCATTGTTTGTAGGAATAGCTACAGGGGCGTTATCAGTAGATGGTGATAACATAAGATTTATAAGATAGTCTATTTTTTATAAAAGATATTATATTAATTCTTTCAAAATAATGTTTTTCATTTTGGGTAGTCGATTGCAGAAATGTTATTTTGTAAAAAAGTGTGGAAAAAGTCATTTATTTGATATAATGGCTTCTATCTAAGAGGAGGTTATAGATATGAAGTTATTAGAAGCCCGTATTAGAAAAGATGGAATTGTTAAAGAAGGTAATGTATTAAAAATAGATAGTTTTTTAAATCATCAGATGGATGTTATGTTTTTTAATGAGATGGGTAAAGAATTTAAAAGATTATTTGAAAAACATGATATAAATAAGATTTTAACTATTGAAGCTAGTGGAATTGGTATTGCAGTCATTGTTGGTTTACATTTAGGTGTACCGGTTGTTTTTGCAAAGAAGTCTCAAACATCAAATATATCTAGAGAAGTATATTGTTCAAGAGTGCATTCTTATACACATAATGTAGATAACAATGTTTTTGTATCTAAACAGTATTTAAATAAAGAGGAAAAAATTTTAATTATTGATGACTTTTTAGCTAATGGTTGTGCTTTAAAAGGCTTGATTGATATTGTAGAACAATCAGGTGGTAAAGTCGAAGGAATTGGTATTGCAGTAGAAAAAGGATTCCAGAGTGGTGGAGATGAAATAAGAGCTAAAGGTTATCATCTTGAATCATTAGCAATCATTGAATCAATGAATGCTTCAACAGGAGAAATAATATTTAGATAGAAAGGAATAGATCACTATTCCTTTTTATAGTTTTTTGAATAATGCTTATATGATAATGAATAGATAATAAATGAAAAAACGATAATTAACATCGTTCTCATTATTTCAAGATTATGAAATATTACACTGATTTACATAATAATATAGTTAATAGGGACTCATGACTTATATATTTATTTCTTTCAGCAGAGTTCTCTATCCTATCTTCTTTTCATTTGATTTCGTATTCTATTAATTTATTATTTTTAAAAATGAATATGAGAGATCCTACCATTAATCCCCAGCACCACATAAAAAACTGGATATATAATCTTTCAAATTAATAAAAATGCCTGTTAAAATAGTAAAAAAACCTAGGATAAATAAGATATAGAATAGTTTATTTCTTTTTTTATATATCTTTTATATTTTTCGTTTGCATTGATTTTATGATAGCAGAATGTTTAATTATAAGTTTTCTTCCTCCTCAAATATAAATATATCTTCAATAGATAAATGAAAATATTGAGCTATTTTATGAGCTAGTATTAGAGAAGCTTTATATTTTCCATTTTCTAATGAAATAATAGTCTGTCTTGTCACGTTTAAAGCATCTGCTAATTCGCTTTGAGTTATTTTAATTTGCTTTCTTAATTCTTGAATTCTTGTTTTCAATAGGTAACCTCTTTCTAATGTATAGTAAACTTTACAACAAAAGTATAGCTTGCTTTACATTTTTTGTAAAGAATCTTTCCATTTTTTGGTATATTGTTATCGCTTTCAAAAAAAGTGTTGAGATATTTGTGGAATTTAGGTACAATGGTATAGTGAAAACGAGGAGGAATTTGAAATGACAAAAGTAATGGCGGTTAACGCAGGAAGTTCATCTTTAAAATTCCAATTATTTGAAATGCCTGAAGAAACAGTTATCACTTCTGGTATTGTTGAAAGAATTGGATTAGATGAAGGGATTTTTACGATTAAATATAACGGGGAAAAGAAAACAAAGAACTGTCCAATCCCTGATCATCAAGTAGCAGTTGATATGTTATTGAAAGCATTAATTGAAGAAGGAATTGTTAAAGAATTAACAGAAATTCAGGCTGTTGGACATCGTGTTGTTCATGGTGGAGAATATTTCAGTGATAGTGCTGTTGTTGATGAAGATGTAGTGGCAAAAGTTGAAGAATTATGTGAATTAGCACCTTTACATAATCCAGCTCATTTAGTTGGATATAGAGCTTTTAAAGAAGCATTACCAGGTGTAGGACATGTATTTACTTTCGATACAGCATTCCATCAGACATTAGATAAAGAAAGATATTTATATCCATTACCAATGGAATACTATACTGATTTAAAAGTACGTCGTTATGGTGCTCATGGTACTAGCCATAAATATGTTTCTGAACAAGTTGTTGAAATGTTAGGAAAACCTAGAGGTTCAAGAGTAATTGTATGTCATTTAGGTAATGGAGCAAGTATTTCTGCTGTGTTAGATGGTAAATGTATTGATACATCAATGGGATTTACTCCATTAGCTGGTGTTATGATGGGAACTCGTTGTGGTGATGTTGATCCATCTATTATGCCTTATTTATGTAATAAGTTAAATAAAACACCTGATGAAGTTCTTGATATTTATAATAAAAAATCAGGTATGTTAGGTATCTCAGGAATCTCTTCAGATTCTCGTGATATTGAAGATGCATTATTCAAAAAAGGAGATGAACGTGCTTTAGCTACAAGCTTATTATATGCACGTATTGTTTCTAAATATATTGGTTCTTATTATGCAGAATTAGGTGGATGTGATGCAATTGCATTTACTGCTGGTGTAGGTGAAAATGCAGCATATTTAAGAAGATTGATTATTGATAATGTTTCTAAAGCATTTGGAGTTTTCTTGGATGAAAAATTAAATGCTGTTAGAAGCGGTGAAAATAGAGTTATCTCTCATCAATATTCACAAATCAAAGTTATGGTTATTCCAACAAACGAAGAAGTTATGATTGCTCGTGATACAATGAGATTATTAGGATTATAAAATTAGAATTCTGAGCAATGTCTTTAAGTTAATTTAATGAAATTTAACCAGAAGTAGAATTATGATATAGTTTTACTTTTGGTTTTTTATTTTATTGAAATTATAAAGTATATAATAGTAACGAGTTGTATCTATAGTTAAGGTATATGACTGTTTTTAGTTTAACTTCTTGTGTATTTGATGTATCTGCTCTAAAATAGTTTTTTCTTCTGTATCTATTAAATCATTGACAACATACAATTTGATTTCTCTTTGTATGATTAAACCACTATAGGTACATACCAATAAGTCAAAACACGCTTTTAAATGATAAGTAGAATAAGGTTTTTATTGGGTGCCAAAAGTGAATCTAGCTATTTCTACATGATAGATTGTATTATCCATTGTCAGTTCACGAGCATTTATAGCTAATAAATAATCTTTATATAGTCTATCCCTAAGAGCTTTCTCATTAAATCTATCAATCAGTATTTTGAGTACTTATACTTTTATTTTACTTCTTGCCTGTATAAAAGCTGAAAAGGGTTGAGTTTCAGTAAAAAGTGATTAAGTTTTAGAAGTTCATCCTTTAAAGAACTATTTTTCATACATATTATATTTTTTATAGTTCTTTCAAAATTCAACTTATGATTCGTTTTAATTCAGCTTTATGTTTTTTATAAAAATAGAGATGTATTCAGTTGTTTTCTTCATGATATTGGAATTTTGACTTCTCTTTTTTCTTTTTATTTGACTTCTCTTTTTTCTTTTTATATTGACATCAATACGGTGATATGATAGCATTGCTTTGCCAAGATAGAGGAGCAATAATTAAGAGTAACTTATAGAGTAGCAGGTAATAGCTATAAGTAAAAGGAATTGTTGCCGAAGGAAATATTGAGTACCTGATAAAAATTTCCTGGAATTATAGATAACATGTATAATTCTGTCACTTATGTGGAGCGCTATCATTGAATCCTAGACTTAATATGCACATGGGGTTAAATGATGCTTCATGTATTTTTTTGTAGAAAGGAATAGAATATGGGATTAGAAATGATTGATGCAGGGTGGTTGTCTATTTTACCACCATTAATAGCTATAGTATTAGCTTTAATAACGAAAGAAGTATATTCTTCTTTATTTATTGGAATTTTAAGTGGGATGTTTATTTATTGTGGTTTAAGTGGCTCTTCTGTTTTAGTGGCGATTCAATACGTTTTTGACATGATGGCAACAAAGATTAGTGAAAATAGTTATATGATTATTTTTCTGGCATTATTAGGGTCTCTTGTCGTAGTAGTTACTAAGGCGGGTGGATCTAAAGCTTATGGAAAATGGGCTAGTGAAAAATTAAAAAGTGCAAGAAAAGTAAAAATAGCAACACTATTTTTAGGAATACTTATTTTTATAGATGATTATTTCAATTGTCTGACTGTTGGTACAGTTATGAGACCAGTAAGTGATAAATATAAAATTGCAAGAGAAAAATTAGCTTATATTATTGATTCTACGGCTGCTCCAATCTGTATAATTGCACCCATTTCTAGCTGGGCAGTTGCAGTCTCTTCAGAAGTAGGACAAGGTAATGGATTAAGTACTTTTATATCTACTATACCTTTTAATTTATATGCTTTATTAACTATAATATTTGTTTTGTATGTTTGTTTATCTGATTTTGATTTTGGGCCAATGAAGATAGCTCAAGAAGAAGCAGATATGACAGCATATGAGGCGATTGAATTAGAAGAAATGGATGGTATTAAAATTTCTGATAATGGTAGTGTAGGAGATTTGCTTATTCCAATGATTGTATTAATTGTTTGTTCCGTTTTGTCAATGGCTTATGTTGGTGGTTTCTTTGATGGAGTATCTTTTAGTGAAGCGATTGGTACTCACCCAACATTAGGTTTATCAATGGGCGCTTTTGCAGCTATTATTTCAGCAATGATTTTATATATTCCTAGAAAATTAATGGCATTTTCTGATTTTATGGATGGTGTAAGTCAAGGCGTTAAAAATATGATATCAGCAATGATGATTTTAGTCTTTGCCTGGTCATTAAGTGGTGTGTGTAGAGAATTGATTGGAACAGGTCAGTTTGTAAGTCAGATTGTATTAAAGGCTGAAATACCTTTAAGTTTATTACCAGCTATTATATTTGCTTTAGCGGCCTTATTATCTTTTTCAATGGGAACAGCATGGGGAACTTTTGGGATTTTAATTCCTATTGTTTCAATGATATGTGTTGGAGATACTGGTGCTTTGTTGTTGATTCCAACTTTAGGAGCAACTTTAGCTGGTTCTGTTTATGGTGATCATTGTTCACCTATATCAGATACAACTATTCTTTCTTCCGCAGGTGCTAAATGTGATCATATTAAACATGTTCAAACTCAGATTCCTTATGCTTCATTAGTTGCGGTTATAAGCTTTTTAGGTTATATTGTGGCAGGATTAACTTGTAATCCTTTGATAACATTGATTGTTTCAATTATCTTGTTGTTTATAAGTATTCAAATAATTAAATATATTCAAAGCAAAGATGTAAAGATTTTTTAATGGAAACATTAAGAAATCTTTTTGTTTTTGGAAGAATTCATTTTAGTTCATATTGGGTTAAATCTATGGTATTATTGTATTATCAAGCGAAAAGGAAGATGAAAATGAAAAGACTTTTAGATAAAATTAATGAATATAATCAGATAGTTTTGTATAGACATATTAATCCTGATTTAGATGCTTTTGGTTCACAAATAGGAATGTATCATATTTTAAAAGATAGCTTTCCTAAAAAAAGAATTGTGATTCAAGGAGAATTAAAGAGTGATTTAGTTAGTATGTTTATAGATAGTGATATTGAACAATATTGTAATGATGAAAAAACTCTAGGGATTGTTTTAGATACTGCTAATAGAGAACGAATAGATGGTGATTATCTTATCTGTGATGAATTAATCAAGATAGATCATCATATTGTAGTAGATAGCTATGGTATGATTAATATTGAAGATGATAAAGCTTCTTCTTGTTCTCAGATAGTAGTAGATATTTATCAACAGCTAAGTGATTCTCTTGTATTAAGTAAGAAAGCTGCAGAAGCTTTATATAAAGGTATAGTAGGAGATAGTAATCGTTTCATGTATCGTTCAACTGATGAGAGAACTTTAAGAATGGCAGCTTTATTGATTGAAAAAGGAATTGATATTGAAGCAATTTATCAGCAGCTATATTTAAGAGATAGAAATGATTTGAATGTAACTAAGTTTATTTTAAATCATTATCATTATGAGGATGGTATAGCTTATTATATTTTAAATACTGATGATTTAAAAGAATTAGGTATTTCTAGAGAAGAAGGATCTAATTATGTAAATACTTTATCGAATATTAAACAGTTTGAAGTATGGATGGCAATTACTGAAAATGAGATTAATAATAATTATCGAGTAAGTATCAGAAGTAGAAGATATCCTGTTAATGAGATTGCGAATGCCTTTAATGGCGGTGGACATGCATTGGCAAGTGGTGCTACTTTAGATAATATTGATCAATTGAATGATTTATTAAATAGGTTAAAGGAGAAAATAAATGGATAATATTTTTAATTTTTTTAAACACAATGGGCAAAATGATTTCTTTAAAAATAGACAACCAAAAAAAGGAGGTTCTATAAAAGCATTAATTATTGTTTTGATTGGATTTATTATTTTTGAATATTTTGCATTAGTGCCTTTGAATTTTCGTTCACCAGAATTCTTAATGGTATTAGCGTTTTTTATTTTAATTTATACTGGTTTAAGAAGTTTGTTGAATGCTTCTTTTGATAAAGCAACTAAGATTGGCATTGTTGTTCCTGTCTTTATCATTGCTTATGTGTTCATAGGACAATTTTTAAGTAGTGAAATCTTTCATGCTTCAAGCTATCAGGCACAGTTAACCGTTGATAAAGAGGCAGATTTCTATGCCGATAATGAAACTGTTAATTATCAATCTATTCCTGTTGTAGATAAAGATAGTGCTCAACGTTTGGGAGATAGAAAAATGGGAGAAATTGTTGAATATGTATCACAGTTTGAAGTTGATGATGAATATTCACAAATCAACTATAATAATAAACCATATCGTGTAACAACTTTATCTTATAGTGATTTAATTAAATGGTTTACTAATCATAAGGCTGGTTTACCTGCTTATATTAGTGTGGATATGGTTACTCAGGAATCTAAAGTTGTAAAATTAGATGAGGGAATGAAATATTCTCATTCAGATTTGTTCTTTAGAAATATTGATCGTTATCTTAGAGTTAAATATCCAACATTGATGTTTGATAATGTAAGTTTTGAAATTGATGATCAAGGAATTCCTTATTGGGTAGCACCAAGCTATGAATATGAAATTGGTTTGTTTGGTGGTAAAGATATTAACGGTGCCGTATTAGTGAATGCAGTTAATGGTGAATGTCAATATTATAATATTGATGAAATTCCTAATTGGATTGATAGAGTTTATCCGAGTGAATTAGTATTGGAACAACTAACAAACTGGGGTCAATATACAAATGGTTATTTAAATACATTATTTTCTCAAAAGGGTGTTTTACAGGCGACTGATGGTTATAACTATATAGCTTTAAATGATGATGTGTATCTTTATACAGGGTTAACATCTATTTCTAGTGATGCTTCTAATGTTGGTTTTGCTTTAATTAATTTACGTACAAAAGATGCTAAATACTATGCAATCAGTGGAGCTGAAGAATATAGTGCTATGTCTTCTGCTGAAGGTAAAGTACAAAACTTAGGTTATAGTGCAACTTTTCCAATTTTGATTAATGCTGGTGGGCATCCAACATATTTTATGTCTTTAAAAGATGATGCTGGTTTAGTTAAACAGTACGCCTTTGTAAGTGTAGAAAATTATCAGATTGTTGCGACAGGTGAAAGTGTTGCTGCAGCTGAAAAAGCTTATTATAATTTATTGAAAGATAATGGACAAACTGCTACAGGTACTGTAGGAGATAGTGCTGTTGAGGGAAAAGTTGTTTCTTTAAGTAGTGCGGTTGTTAGTGGTAATACTTATTATTATTTTATGATTGAAGGAGATGAAAATATTTATATTGCATCTATTCAATCTAATAATTATTTACCTTTAATGCAGATTGGTGATACTGTATCATTTGAATATGATAGTCATTCTTCATCAGTTGAAAATATTGTTTCTATTGAGATGAGATAGGAGTGAATATAATGGGATATAATGAAAGATTGAGTATGTATGAACCATTCTTTAATGAATGGCAGGTCAATCGTATTTTAAAAGAATATGATGATATTGTTTTTGTAGAATTACTTCATGCTCATTCGCATGAGATAGTAATTATGAAAATGAAAACAATTATGGGTGATCAAAGAGAAATTGATTATCAGATTCATTCTATGTTGATGAATTATGAAATGAATCAGTTAAATCAATTAGATAATACTCCTTACCGATTGGAAGAACATTATTTTATTGAAGAAAATGGTGAACTTAAAGGTATAGATATTTGTTTTATGTGCTATGGTGACTGGATTGAAGAGGAAGTTCCATTAATGAGTGAAGATATGTATAACTTAGGCTTAAAGTATTTAAATGGTGATACTAGGGTTCATGATGAATATAAAGCAGTGGAATTATTTTTGGCTGCTGCTAATGAACATGATTCTAAGGCACAATGTACTTTAGGATATTGTTATGAAATGGGATATGGCTGCAAGAAGGATTTGACTCAAGCTGTTTATTGGTATATGGAAGCCGCAAATTTAAATGATGAAGTGGCTCAATGTAATTTGGCTTATTGTTATTATCGTGGTATTGGCACTGAAGTAAGTATTGATGATGCTTTATATTGGTTTGAAAGGTCAGCTGAATCTGGCTATCCAAGAGCGTTATTTCAATTAGGTGAATATTATTGTTTTAATGATAAAGATGATGAGAAAGCATATAACTATTATATGCAGGCGGTAGAAAAGAATTATCCTAATGCTTTTTATAGTATTGGATATTGTTATGAATATGGTATATATGTTGAAACTGATTATGTAGAAGCTGCTTCTTGGTATCATAAAGCTGCTGATAAAGGATTGCCACAAGCAATGCTTCAATTAGGATATTTCTATGAAGTAGGTGAAGGTGTGGAACTTAATTATGAAACTTCTGTATATTGGTATCAGCAAGCATCAGATATGAATTATGTTCCTGCCCATTGTTATTTAGGATATTGTTATGAGATTGGACAAGGGGTGGAAAAAGATTTAGAAAAAGCTAAGCAATTATATGAGATATCTGCGAATCAAGGGTATCCTAGAGCGATGTTCTGTTATAGTAATATGATTGAAACTGAAAATTTAGAGTTATCCCTACAATATCTTCAAGCTGCAGTACAATATAACTATGTTCCAGCATTAAATAAATTAAGTTATTTTTATGAAACTGGTACCTATTTACAAAAAGATGATAAAAAGGCTTTTGAACTTACAAGTATAGCTGCTTTGGAAATGAATGATACTTCAGCTTACTGTAATCTAGGTTATTATTATGAAAGAGGTATTGGGGTAGATGTTGATCTTGCGAAAGCAAAAGAATATTATCAGATTTCTGCTGATAGAGGATATCCACGAGGAATAAATAACTTAGGTTTTTGTTATGAAGATGGAATGGGTGTAGAAAAAGATGAAGTGAAAGCTACACAGTTATATAAACAAGCTGCTGATTTAGGGTATCCTGCTGCTGAATGTAATTTAGGTTTCTGTTATGAAGCGGGTATTGGTGTAGAAGCGGATATGACTCAAGCAGTTCATTATTATACTTTATCAGCTAATCATGGCTATCCAAGAGCCCAATGTAATTTAGGGTATTGTTATGAAGTTGGATCAGGTGTGGAAATGGATAAAAAGAAAGCGTTTGATCTATATGAAGCTTCAGCAAATCAAAATTATCCTAGAGCGATTACAAATTTAGGGTTATTTTATGAATTGGGTATTGGGACACAAAAAAATGAAGAAAAGGCAGTTGAATTATATACTAAAGCGAGTTCTTTACAGGATGATATCGCTACTTGTAACTTAGGGTATTGTTATGAAGTGGGAATTGGTGTGGAAGTAGACTCTGATAAAGCATTGGAATTATATAGACGAGCTGCTGATTTAGGAAGTGCTAGAGCATATTGTAATATTGGTTTGTTTTATGAAAGAGGATTAGTTGTTGAAAAGAATGATGAGATGGCTGTATCTTATTATAAAAAATCTGCAGAAATGAATTATGCTCCAGCTATCTGTAATTTAGGTGTATGCTATGAATTTGGTACTGGAGTAGAAGCGAGTATTGAGAAAGCTTTTGAATGTTATTCTAAAGGAGCTTCTTTACATCATGCTCGTTCTTTGAATTATATTGGACAAATGTATCGTTTTGGTCAATATGTTGAAAAAGATTCTAAAAAGGCTTTTGAATGCTTTAAAGAAGCGTGTGAATTAGGAGATGAAGATGCTTCTATTAGTGTGGGAGCTATGTATGAGTTTGGTGAATATGTTGAACAGGATTTTGCTAAAGCATTAGAATATTATCGTAAAGGTGAACGTCTTTCTAGAGGTCAATATAGTTTAGGAAATATTTATAAGGCTGGTAAAGGAGTAGATAAGGATTATGGAGTAGCTATTGATTATTTTAAAAAAGCTGCTCAAAGAAATCATGTAAGTGCTATTTATAATTTGGCTGTATTATATGATTTTGAAGCTAGTGAAGAGTTCCAGAATACTCAAGAGGCAATTAAGTATTATCAAAAGGCTGTTGAACTTGGTCATGCAGGTGCTATGAATAATTTAGGCGTATGTTATGAAGAAGGCCAAGGTGTTGAAAAAAACTTTGAAAAAGCTTTAGAATTATATGTGATGGCTGGTAAGAAGAATGATATTAATGGTGCTATGAATGCTTCTAAGTGTTATCGTTTAGGTAAGGGTTGTGAAATAGATCTTGATGAGGCTGAAAAATGGTGTAAGAGAGCTATTGAATTAGGACATAAAAAAGGCGATGAACAATTAAAGAAGATAAAAGAAGCGAGAAAAAAACAAGCACAGCCTGAAAATGTTATTAAAGAAGATAAAAAAGAAGTTAAGAAAAAAGGATTCTTTAGTAGGTTTAAGAAATAGGATTTTCCTATTTCTTTTTGTTTGGGATAGTTTTTTTCTTGTAGTAGTGCAAAAGATGATAAAGACAATAAACAATAAAAATGATAGAATGAGATATAAGAGGGATCAAAGATGAAAAAATTAGAAATATATGGAACATTAGGACCAAGCTGTTGTCATAAAGAGATAATTAGAAAGATGTTTGAATTAGGAATGAATGGTATGAGATTGAATTTATCTCATTGTAATTTATGGGATAAAAAAGAGTGGATAGATGCTTTTCATCAGGCGAAAGATGAATTAGGTATTCAAGCAGATTTATTGATTGATATGAGAGGACCAGAATTAAGAGTAAGTCATATTGATGAAGATATTAATGTTGAAGAAGGAAAAGAAATTGAATTATCTATACCGGTTATTCCTAATAGAGTATTAGAAAGTATTGAGATTAATGATAAGGTTTTATTAGATGATGGTAAGATAAAATTATTGGTTAAAGAAATAAGTGCAAGATCTTTTAAAGCAGAAGTCTTAAGAGGTGGAAAACTAAAGAATAATAAAAGTATTGCGATAACTGGAAAAAGTATTGAAGGTGATGTTTTAACACCAAGTGATATTTTAAATTTAAAAGAAGCAAAAAAATATGGTGTAACTGGAATTATGCAGCCGTTTGTTAATAGTGCGAAAGCTTTGATGGAAGTCAAAAATACTTTAAAAACATTGAATGCTGATGATTTGAAAGTTTATGCCAAGATTGAAAATTCTCATGGTTTTCATCATCTTACTGAACTATTTGACTATTGTGATTGTATAGTGATTGCTAGAGGAGATTTAGGAAATGCTTATGGTTTACCAGTATTACCAGCTATGCAACATCGTATAGAGCATACTTGTCATCAGTATCATTTTCCATACATGGTGGTCACTGAAATGTTATATTCAATGCAGGAAAAAGCTGTACCAACTCGTGCTGAAGTTAGTGATATTTTTCATGCTGTGTATCAAGGGGCATCAAGTATTATGCTAACCGGTGAAACTGCTAGTGGAAAGTATCCCGTAGAGGCAATGAAATATTTTACTCAGACTGCTAGTTTGGCATTAAAAGAGAGAGAAATTGATTTTGTAATAAATGATTAAAAAAGTAAGTATACTATTGAGGTTGTAATGAATTAACTTTTTAGTAATAAAGGGTGTTTTATAGCCTCTTTTTGGTATTGGTATATATTGTGTTTTATATATTTTTTTTACTGTATTTGTGTTATAATGGGAAAGAATTGAGGTGTATGCTATGAAATTAAAGATCTTAGTTGTTGATGATGAAGAACATATTAGAGAGTTAATACGTTTTTATTTGGATAAGGAAGGTTTTTCTGTTTTAGAGGCAGAAAATGGAGAAGAGGCATTAGAAGTTGTTGAGAATGAATATATTGATTTAGCAATTGTAGATATTATGATGCCGGTAATGGATGGTTTTGATTTTGTAGAAGAGATGAGAGAATTCAAAGATATTCCAGTTATTATGTTAACTGCAAAGTCTCAATCTAAAGATAAATTAAGAGGTTTCTCTTTAGGTATTGATGATTATGTAACAAAACCATTTGATCCTGATGAATTAATGGCACGTGTGAAAACGATTTTAAAAAGATATAGTATTAATAGTCAAAATATAATAAAACTTAATGATATTGTATTTGATGGTGATAAATATGAGATTAGATATAAAGATGAAATCATTCATTTACCATTAAAACAATTTGAATTAGCTTTTGAGCTTGCTAAAAATCCTAATCAGATTTTTACTAGAGAGCAGTTAATTGAAAAAATCTGGGGGATGGATTATGATGGATTTGATCGTACTGTAGATGTACATATTAAAAGAGTAAGAGAAAATTTAGGGCATTTACCTGGTTTTAAGGTTGTAACTGTAAGAGGTTTAGGATATAAAATAGAGGTTGATTCATGAAATCACTTTATGGTAAACTAATCATTGGTTTTTTTGTGAGTATTGTTTTTAGTTTTTCTGTAGCTGGTTATTTTTCGATTAATAGTCATTCTGATAAATTGGGTCAGATGACAATTAAAGAATTAAATAATTCTTTAGCATATATTATAGAATTAGCTGATATTGTAAGTGATGATGAATTGCCAGTAGTTTTGCAGGCATATTCAGAGGCTTCTTCAGTTAGTTTTACTATTGAAACAGAAATGATTAATGAAACTTATGGAAAAATGGATGAAGAATTAAATTTAAGTAAAAAAGATAGAGCAATTTTGTATCAAAATCCTAAAACACAAATATTAAAAGAAAGTTCAACTATAAAACAGTTGACAAAATCATATGTTATTGATGGTCAGCAGGTTATTATTTCAATTCAGAAAGATGCTAATGATCGAGAGACTATATTTTTAGATTCAGCTGTTGTAGCTGTATTTTGTATGATTATTGCCGGAAGTATTATGTTTATTGTTTTAGCTGATATTATTGTTAAACCTATTGCCAGATTAAATAAAGCAACACATGAGCTTTCTAAAGGAAATTATCGTGTACGTGTTAATTATTCTGGTAATGATGAAATTGCTACACTTAATCGTAGTTTCAATCAGATGGCTCAGCAGTTAGCTAAGTCTGAAGAGATTAGACAGCAGTTTATTTCTGATGTTTCTCATGAGTTTCAAACACCTTTAACGGCTATTCAAGGTTTTGCAACCATTTTAAAAAATGAGAAGCTAAAAGATGAACAACGAAAAAAATATGCTGATATTATTATTTTTCATGCGAAGAGATTATCTACTCTAGCAAAGAATATGTTACAATTAACAATTCTAGACAATGATGATGTTAAGCTAGAAAAAGAAGAGTTTTCTTTAATTGAGCAGTTGATAAGAGTCATTGAAACTCAGGATGATCTTGCTATTAGAAAAGATATTGAAATCGAATTTAATCGACCTAAAAATGATATCTTAATTCAAGGTGATGAAGCAAGACTTGAACAGGTTTGGATTAATCTTATTAATAACGCAATTAAATATACAAATGAACATGGTGTTGTAACTATAGATGTGAAAAAGAATGTTAAAGATGTAGAAGTTTCTATTGCTGATACAGGTGTGGGTATGAGTAAAGAAGCAATATCTCATATATTTGAAAGATTCTATCGTCAAGATAAATCTAGAAAAGTTGAAGGGAATGGATTAGGATTGTCGATTGTAAAAAGGATTATTGATTTACATCAGGGAACTATTGAGGTTGTTTCACAGGAAGATGCTGGGTCAGTTTTTACAGTCAAATTACCAATAGAACTTTCATTCCATATTGGAAAGCTTAATCTCACAAAAGGTGGAGAGAAAGGATAGAATAGATGTTTTTAAAAAGAATAGAATTACATGGTTTTAAGTCTTTTGCTGATAAATCGGTAATAGAATTTATGCCAGGTATAACAGGAATTGTAGGTCCTAATGGATGTGGAAAATCGAATATTTCTGATGCTGTGAGATGGGTGCTAGGTGAACAGTCAGTAAAATCTTTAAGAGGTTCTTCAATGGCTGATGTTATTTTTGCTGGTAGTGAGGATAGAAAACCTCAGAGTCTTGCAGAGGTAACTCTTGTTTTTGATAATGAAGATCATTTTATGCATATTGAATATAACGAAGTTCAAATTACGCGAAGATTGTATCGTCAAAATAATGAAGCTGAATATTTGATTAATAATGAGCCTTGTCGTTTGAAAGATATTGTTGATTTAATTATGGATACGGGTCTTGGTAGAGATTCTTTATCAATTATCTCACAAGGGAATATTTCTACGTTTGCAGATAGTAAACCAGAAGATAGAAGAGGAATGTTTGAAGAAGCAGCGGGAGTTGCGAAATATAAGAAGAGAAAGATTGAATCTATTCGTAAATTAGAAAGAACGAAGGATAATCTTGATCGTGTTGAAGATATTGTTAATGAACTTGAAAGACAGATTGGTCCTTTAAAGAGACAAAAAGAAAAGGCTGAAACTTATTTGGAATTAAAAGAAGAGTTAAAATCTATTGAAGTAGGAGTGTTAGTTAAGGAAATTGGTTCTTTATCTCAAAGTTTAAAAGAAATTAATGATTCTTTGGATAAGTTAGAAAAAGATAAAGTTGAAAATGATGGTGCTATTCTTTTGAATGAATCACAAAATGAAACTTTAAGAAAGAAAATGTTTGATTTAGATGGTGAAGTTAATAATCTACAGGCTCAATTGTTAGATGCAATGAATAATTTACAGGAATTAGAGACAAGAAAAGTAGAAATTGATACTAACCGTAAACATTTATTAGAAAATAATGATAAAGCTGATTTAGAAGAAAAAATTAAACAGTTGAAATTATTATTACAAGATGCGATTGTGGAATATAATGATCGTGTACAAAGGTATAATGATACAAAAAAAGAAAGAAAGAATTTAGAAGATAGACAATTCTTGGGACAACAAAGAATGTCTAAATTAAGAGATGAAATTGAAGGTATTCAATTTCAGTTACATACTAAGAAGACTAGAAAAGAACAATTGATTGATATTGTTGAAAATAAGTCGAATTATAGTTTAGGTGTACGTTCAATTTTAAAGGCTAAGAATTCTTTAAATGGTATTGTGGGAGTGTTGGCTGATTTATTAAAGACTGATACAAAATATGAAGAAGCTTTATCTAATGCGCTAGGTGGAGCAATGCAGTTTGTAGTAACAAAAAGTGAAGATGATGCTAAAAAAGCAATTGCTTTTTTGAAAGATAATCATGCTGGACGTGCAACATTCTTACCTATTACTAATATGAAAGCAAGAATGATTAGAGAAGAGCATATGTTAGTTTGTCAGAATACTGAAGGATTTTTAGGGGTACTAAGTGATTTTGTGACTTCTAAAGTGAATTTAGGAGATATTATTTCTAATCAGTTAGGGAATATTTTATTAGTAGAGAATATTCATCAGGCAACTCTTCTTTCTAAGGCGACTTATTCTCGTTATAAGATCGTGACATTAGCTGGTGATGTTGTTAATGTTGGTGGTTCTTTGACAGGTGGTCGTTATAAGACTCAGGATTCTTCTTTCTCTTCTTTAAGAGAGTTAGAAAGAGTTAAGTCTGAAATTAATGTTTTAGAGAAAACGTTAAATGAGAGAAGAAAGAGTCTTAATGAATTAGAAAATGAACTTAGAGAAATTGCTCATTTCTTATTACAAAAGAATGTTTCATTTGCTAAATTAGAAATGGAAATGACAACAAAAAAAGGTGAATTACAGGTTCATAAGAGTGATTATGAAACATTGACAAATCAAAGTTTAGAAATTTCTCAATTAGAGAGTGGAGAAACATCAAATCAATTGATTGAAGAATTAAATAAAGCTCAGAAATTAAAAGATGAATTAACTGAGGGTATTCAAGCTAAACGTCAATTAAGAATGACTTTCGTTAATGAAAATGAAAAGATAGAAAATAATTTAAGAGAACAAAGAAAAGCATCAAGATTGATGCAGGAAGAAATGACTCAGAAGTCAATTGATAAAGCTAAAGCTGAAACAGAAGTTAATAATTATTTAAATCGATTAAATGATGAGTATAAGATGACTTATGAATATGCTTTTGATCATTATAATCAGGAACTAGATATGTCAAAAGCAAAAGAAGAAGTACGATTATTAAGACATCGTATTGAATCTTTAGGTCATGTTAATCTTGATTCTATTGAAACTTATAAAGAAGTTTCTGAAAGATATGAAACATTAAATACACAAAGATTAGATTTACTTGCAGCTCAGGATACTTTATTAAAAGCGATTAATGAGATGGATGAAATCATGGTGAAAAAGTTTAGTGAAACTTTTGAAAAGATTAATGTTGAATTTAATGTAGTTTTTAGAAATCTATTTGGTGGAGGTAGAGCAGAACTTAAATATACTGATCCATCTAATATATTAGAAACAGGTATTGATATTGATGTTCAGCCTCCTGGTAAAGCGGTACAAAATATTTCTTTGTTCTCAGGAGGGGAAAAAGCATTAATTGCGATTTCTTGCTTGTTTGCAATATTAAGAGTAAGACCTGTGCCAATGTGTATTTTAGATGAAGTTGAGGCAGCGTTAGATGTTGCGAATGTTGATAGATTTGCGAAATATTTAAGAGAGTTTTCTACTCAAACACAATTTATTGTTGTTACTCATAGAGAGGGAACAATGGAAGAATGTGATATTTTATATGGTGCAACAATGCAACAAAAAGGTGTTACAAAATTAGTAAGTGTTAAATTAAAAGATGCTATTGATTTAGCGAATAATTAAGGAGGAAGTCTATGGGATTTTTTCAGAAGATTAAAAATGCTATAATGGGTGAATCTGCTAAGCAGAATGAAAAATATGTTGCTGGTTTAGATAAATCTAGTTCATCATTTTCTTCTAAGATTAATGAATTAGCTGCTCGTTATAGAGAAATAGATGATGATTATTTTGAAGAACTAGAAAATGTATTAATCATGAGCGATGTTGGTGTTAACATGGTTATGAAGATTGTAGATGAAATCAAGAAAGAAGTTCGTTTACAGAATATTCAAGATCCGAAAGAGATTAATGAAATCATAATTGATAAGATGTTTGTTATTTATGCTAATGATTCATATATGACAACAAAAATCAACTATGCTCAAAATGATTTAACTGTTATTTTAATGGTAGGAGTCAATGGTGCTGGTAAAACTACTACTATTGCTAAATTAGCTCATAAGATTATGAATGAAGAAGGTAAGAGCGTAATGGTTGCTGCTGGTGATACTTTTAGAGCAGGGGCTATTGATCAGTTAGCTGTATGGGCTGATAGATTGAATATCCCTTGTGTTAAGGGTAAAGAAGGTGGCGATCCTTCAGCAGTTGTTTTTGATGCTTTGAATCAAGCTAAAGAACAGGGTGTAGATGTTTTGATTTGTGATACTGCGGGAAGACTTCAAAACAAAGTTAATTTAATGAATGAATTAGAGAAAATGAATCGTATTATTAAAAGAGTCGTACCTGAAGGTCCGCAAGAAACATTGTTAGTTATTGATGCTACTACTGGTCAAAATGGTGTATCTCAAGCAGTAGAATTCTCTAAGATTACAGATATTACAGGAATTGTTCTTACAAAGACTGATGGTACTGCTAAGGGTGGTATTGTATTATCAATTAAGGATAGTTTAAATATTCCAGTAAAATTTATTGGTTTAGGAGAAAAAATTGATGATTTACAAGAATTTGATCTAGAACAATATATTTATGGATTATGTAAGAATCTAATGGAGTAGTGTTATGGAATCAAATTTAGAAAAAACGCAAAGAATTAATCTTTTGATGGATTGTTATAGTGATCTACTAACTGAAAAACAGAATTTATATCTTTCTTATTATTATGAAGAGGATTTATCTTTATCTGAGATAGCTGATGAGCTGGGAGTAAGTAGAAATGCTGTTTATGATAATATTAAAAGAGCAATTAAAGTTCTTGAGGATTATGAAAGTAAACTACAGTTACTTAAGAAACATGAAGAAAGATTAAAGCTTATTGAACGAATTGAACAAGAACAAGCTATTACTAGAGATGGCTTGAATGATTATTTAGAAATGTTGAAAAAGATTTAGGAGGGAAAATATGGCTTTTGATTCTTTATCTGAAAGACTTCAGGAAAGTCTTAAGAAAGTGAGAGGACAATCAACTTTAACTGAAGCTAATATGGATGAGATGCTAAGAGAAATTAGATTGGCATTATTAGAAGCTGACGTTAACTTTCAGGTTGTTAAAGAGTTTATCGCAAAAACAAAAGAAAAAGCTTTAGGACAAGATGTTTTAGGTTCGTTAAAACCAGGACAAGTTGTTGTAAAGATTGTGCATGATGAATTAGTTGAATTATTAGGTGGTAGTGTTTCAACAATTGATATTTCTCATAAACCTACAGTTATTATGATGGTTGGTTTACAAGGTAGTGGGAAAACAACTTCTGCAGGGAAAATCGCGAAATACTTAACTGATAAATTTGCTAAAAAACCAATGATGATTGCTGCCGATATCTATCGTCCGGCAGCTGTTGATCAGTTAAAAACATTAGGTCAACAATTAAATATTCCAGTGTTTGAAAGAGGAACATCTTTATCGGCTGAAGAAATTGTAAGACAAGGTTTACAGCAGGCTTATAATGATCATAATGATGTTATCATTATTGACACAGCTGGACGTTTACATATTGATGAACCTTTGATGCAGGAATTAAAGAATATTAAAGAAATTGCTCATCCAAATGAAATATTATTGGTAGTTGATGCATTGACAGGGCAAGATATTGTTAATGTTGCTTCTTCATTTAATGATCAATTATCTATTACTGGGGCAGTTCTTACAAAATTAGATGGTGATTCTCGTGGTGGGGGAGCTTTATCTATTAGACATATTACTCATGTACCTATTAAATTTATTGGTACTGGTGAAAAGTTAGACCAGATTGATTTATTCTATCCAGACCGTATGGCAGATAGAATTTTAGGTATGGGGGATGTTGTATCATTAGTAGAAAAAGTACAAAATGTTTATGATGAAAAAGAATCTATGGATGCATTTAAAAAGATGCAAAGAGGTACTTTTGGCTTAGATGATATGCTTACTCAGATGCACCAGATTAGAAAATTAGGACCTTTATCAGGTATTATGAAAATGATTCCGGGTATGCCTAAGATACCGAATCTTGATGATGATGAAACTGATAAGAAATTAAAAATAACAGAATCTATTATTTATTCAATGACATTGGAAGAAAGACGTGATCCTTCAATTATCAATGCTAAACGTAAAGAAAGAATTGCAAAAGGCTGTGGTAGAACTGTAGCTGATGTAAATAAGCTTTTAAAACAGTTTGAACAATCTAGAGCGATGTTGAAACAGTTTGGTAATATTGATCCTAATACCGGAATGCCTTCACAAAGACCTAAAAATAATCCAATGTTTAATCCTAATCGTAAAAAGGAAAGACATAAGAAAAAGAAGAAAAGATAAAAAATTGTCTCCTGTTATGGGAGACTTTTTATATAAAAGATATGTTGGATTATTATCACATTATTGAAAAAAAGTCATAAATTGATATTTAAGAAATAAAAAAATATAAGTGTTAAGTAAAAATACTTGACAGATATAAAAAATATGGTATTATAAGCTAGTAAATTAATTAACGGAGGTTATTTTTTATGGCAGTAAAAATTAGATTAAAGAGAATGGGTGCTAAAAAGAGACCATTTTATAGAATTGTAGCAGCAGATTCAAGAGCTCCAAGAGATGGACGTTTCATTGAACAATTAGGAACATATGATCCAACTAAAAATCCAGCTGCAGTTACTTTAAAAGAAGAAGAAATTTTAAAATGGTTAAATAATGGTGCTCAACCAACTGATACAGTAGGTGCATTATTAAGACAAGCTGGTATCATGAAAAAATTTGCAGATTCAAAAGCTAAATAAGGTGAAATATCATGAATTATGTAAAAGCTTTACATGATATCTGTGTGGAATTAGTAGATGATAAGAGTCATTTAGAAGTTAGAGAAATGCCTTCTTTAGAAGAAGATACTATCGTTCTATATGTTTATGCTAATTCTAAAGATATTGCTAAACTTATTGGTAGAAAAGGTGTTGTTGCGAGTTCAATTCGTCAATTAATGTCTGTTTCTGGCCGTCTTCATGATAAAAAGTTAGATATTAAATTTGAATCATATGGAGAATAGATGTGTAAAACACATCTTTTTTTTAAGGAGATACTAAATGGAAAAAGTGAAAATCGCGAAGATTATTAATACTCATGGCATTAGAGGAGATTTAAAATTAAAATTATTAACTGATTTTGTTGATGATAGATTTTCTAAAGGACATCATGTTTTTATTCGATATGAAGGTAGAGATATTGACATGGTTGTAAGATCTCATCGTAATCACAAAGGTTTTGAATTAGTGAGATTTGAAGATCATTTAGATATTAATCTTGTCGAAAAATACAAAGGTTCGTTTATTTATGATTATAAAGATGAAGAATTATTAGATGAAGATGAATATTTTATATCTGATTTAATTGGTTGTGATGTTTTTGATCATGATAAATTTATAGGGAAAGTCAAAGAAATTCAATTATTACCTCATCATGATATTTTGGTTGTTGAAGGTGATAAAGAATATCGTATTCCTTATGTTGAAGCTTTTGTAAAAAATGAGGATATTGAGAATAAAAGAATCGATGTTTTATTAATAGAGGGATTTTAAATGAAAATAGATATTCTATCTTTATTTCCTGAAATGTTTGATGGTTTTTTAAATACTTCAATTATTAAAAGAGCTATTGATGCATCATTGGTAGAAGTGAATATTCATGATTTTAGAGAATATTCTTTAAATAAACATAAGAAAGTTGATGATTATCCATATGGTGGTGGTGCTGGTATGGTATTAATGTGTCAACCTATTATTGATTGTTTAAAAGATATAGTAACTAATGAGTCATTAGTTATATTAATGTCACCACAAGGTCAGACATTAAAGCAGTCTCTAAGCGTAGAATTATCATCTTATAAACACTTAGTGTTTATTTGTGGACATTATGAAGGTTTTGATGAGAGAATTAGAGATTATGTGGATATGGAACTTTCTATTGGCGATTATGTATTAACAGGTGGAGAATTATCTAGTATGGTTGTTTGTGATTCTATCATAAGATTGTTAGAGGGTAGTATAAGAGAACAATCACATGAAGATGATTCTTTTAGTAATGGTTTATTAGAATATCCTCAATATACAAGACCATATGAATATGATGGTAATCAAGTACCAGATGTTTTAATCAGTGGTCATCATGAAAATATTAGAAAATGGCGATTAACACAATCATTGCTTAAAACTTATAGAAAAAGACCTGATTTGTTAGAAAATAGGGTAATGTCTCAAGAAGAATTGAAAATTCTTGAAGAAATTAAAAATAAAGATTGATTTTATCGTTTAAAAGTGATAATATATACGGGCAAATGTTCCGCTGGTCATATACGTATGAACATTGAAGACTATATAACACAGGAGGAAAAATACAATGAATATGCAATTAGTAGATGTAATTACTAAAAAACAATTAAGAAAAGATATTCCTGATTTTAAAGCTGGGGATACATTAAAAGTTTACGTAACTATCAAAGAAGGAGATAAAACACGTGTTCAGTTATTTGAAGGTGTTTGTATCGCTAGAAAAGGTGGAGGAATTTCTGAAACTTTCACAGTAAGAAAAATCTCTTACTCAGTAGGTGTAGAAAGAACTTTTCCATTACATTCTCCAATCATTGATAGAATTGAAGTTGCTAAAATCGGTAAAGTACGTAGAGCTAAATTACATTACTTACGTGGATTATCTGGTAAAGCTGCTAGAATTAAAGAAATCAGAAAATAAGAAACTAAGGGCATTTGCCCTTTTTCTTTTTGTTTGAAATGTGTATAATAGAAATGATTAAGGAGGTGGCGGTTAATAACCATGAAACTTATGAAAAATAATAAAAAAGAATCAATAAAAGAGATTATTAAGTCTGTTGTTGAAACGGCTGTTTGTGTAGCTTTGATATTAGGACTTTTTACGTATATAGTTGTACCAGTTAGAATTCAGGGGAGTTCAATGGAGAATACTTTACATGATGGGAATATTGCTTTTATTAATGCTATTGGTTCTAGAAATGGTCATGTGGAGCGTTTTGATGTGGTAGTGTTATATTCTGATCAGTTAGAGGAAAAGATTATTAAACGCGTTATTGGGCTTCCAGGTGATCATATTGTTTATAGGGAAGATAAATTATATATTAATGATGAATATATAGAAGAAGTTTTTTTGGATGAAGAGTTTAAAGAATATTCTAAGAATCAGTATAGTGTTTCTTTGTTCACTAATGATTTTGAAGCTGATGTTGGTGAGAATGAAATTTTTGTGATGGGGGATAATCGCTTAAGATCGACTGATTCTAGAGATTTAGGATGTTTTTCTTTTGATGATATTATTGGTAAAAAGGGGATTGTTTTATTTCCTTTGAATGATATTAAATGGTTAGATTAGGAGGAAAGTTAATGGCACAAGTACAATGGTTTCCAGGTCATATGGCAAAAGCAAGAAGAGAAATGAGTGAACGTATGAAATGGGTTGATATGATAATCGAACTTGTTGATGCAAGAGCTCCGTATTCTTCTAAAAATCCAATGATTGATGAAATTGCTAAAAATAAGCCAAGATTAGTTGTATTAACTAAAAATGATATGGCTGATGAAAAAAGAACGAGAGAGTGGATTGAATACTATGAGTCTTTAGGTTATAAAGCAATAAGTGTGAACTTAAAGCGATTTAGAGAATATCAGAAGATTATTAGTGAATGTAGAAATATTTTAAAAGATAAAATGGAAAAAGAAAGGCAAAGAGGAATGCAGCCAAGAGCTATTAGAGCAATAGTAGTAGGAATTCCTAATGTTGGTAAGTCTACTTTTATTAATTCTTTAGCTGGAAAAAAAGCGGCTATTACTGGTAATAAACCGGGTGTGACTAAATCTCAGCAGTTGATTAGAGTTGATAAAGATTTTGAATTATTTGATACTCCGGGGGTTTTATGGCCAAAGTTTGAGGATGAAAGAATTGCCCGAAATATTGCTTTTTTAGGTTCAATTAAACAAACAATTTTACCTTTAGATGAATTGTTTATTGAAGCAATGAAATATATGAATGTTCATTATCCTGATTTATTAAAAGCTAGATATAATTTGTCTTTTGATTTAGATGATGATTGGGTTTTACCAGTTTTTGATCATATTGCTCGTGTAAGAGCAATTAAGAAACTAAGAGGTGAAACTGATTATGATAGAGTTATTGAAGTTTTGTTTAATGATATTTTTGATGGAAGTATTGGTAGAATCACTTGGGAGGATGTTTCATGTGTGAACGATTAAAGTATGAAAATGAAGCATATGAACAAGGTTATTCTTATATTATTGGTTTAGATGAAGCGGGTAGAGGTCCTATGGCTGGTCCGTTAGTTGTTGCGGGAGTGATTTTTCCTAAGGGGTTTTATGATGAAAGGATTAATGACTCTAAACAGTTAAGCGAGAAGAAAAGAGAAGAGTTATATGATTTGGTTATAGAGAATGCTTTAGCGTATTCGATTCAGATTATTGATGAAAAAGAAGTGGATGAATTAAATGTTTATCAGGCCAGTAGACAAGGTATGATTAGAGCTATTTGTGATTTGGAAAATCTTGAATGTAAGCCGGATTTTGCTTTAACTGATGCTATGCCATTAGGAGATGTGATTAAACATCACTCTATTATTAAGGGAGATGCTAAATCTATAAGTATTGGTGCTGCTAGTATTCTGGCAAAAGTGACTAGGGATAGAATCATGATAGAATATGATAAAAAATATCCTGAATATCATTTTAAAAAACATAAAGGATATCCTACTAAAGAACATAAGGAAGCGTTAAAAAAATATGGTGCTTGTCCAATACATAGAAAATCATTTAAACCAGTTATTGAAGTTTTAAATGAACAATTATCTTTTGATATATAGGAGGAAATAAAAGTGAATATAGAAGAAAGAGTAAAATTAGCATTAGATACACACCATCAAGGTTATAACTGTGTACAGGCTGTTATAGCTGGTTATTTAGATGTTTTAGATATTTCTAAGAAAGATGCTATGAAGATGGGATATGGTCTAGGTGGTGGCTTAGGAATGATGAGAGAAGTCTGTGGAACTTTAATTGGTGCTGGTATGGTAATGAGTCATAAATACGGTAAAGAGGAAGCTGATCCTAAGTTAAAGATGGAAATTTATAAGAAAGTTGCTGCTTTAGGAATGGAATTTGAAGAAATTCATGGTTCAGTAGTATGTGGTGAATTATTAGGATTAAGAGAAACTGATAAAAAAGTAAATAAGAAATCTTGTGATGAATTGATTGAGGAAGTTGTAAGATTATTGGAAAAATATATTATTGAATAGAGTCGAAGGACTCTATTTTTCATTTTTTTAAAAAAATTTGCTTTTAAAAAAAGAAAAACGGCAAATAAAAGAGAATATATAAGTAAGAGGGTTTTTTATAGGAGGTTAGAAATGGAAGAAATCTTACTTTATTTATCATTAAAATATCAAGGACAGTTTGATAAAATCTATCAGGCTATTCAAAATAATGAACAGATTGATGTAGAAATATTTAAAAAAATGAAAAAGAAAATGAAATGTCATTATACTACAATTGTCAGTGATGATTATCCGGAATGTTTAAAGCATATTGCTTGTCCTCCATTTGTATTATATTACTATGGTGATTTGTCTTTAGTGGCTAATAAAACAATTGGTGTTATTGGAATGAGATATCCTAGTGAATATGGGATTGAAGTTACACAAAAATTTGTGAATGATTTAGTAAAAGAAGACTATATTATTGTAAGTGGACTTGCTTTAGGGATTGATGGTATTGCTCATCAGCAAGCGATTAAATCTAAAGGTAAGACTATAGCGGTATTAGGATGTGGTATTGATTATTGTTATCCTAGTATTCATTTAGAAATGTATGAAGAGATCAAGGAGAATCATTTATTAATCAGTGAATATCCTTTGGACTTGTCACCAAGGAAATGGTATTTTCCTGCTAGAAATCGTTTGATTGCTGGTTTATCACACAATTTATTAGTTACTGAAGCAAAAGAAAAGAGTGGAACAATGATTACTGTTGGCTTTGCTTTAGAACAAGGAAAAGATGTTATGGCTGTTCCTTCGCCTTTCAATGGACATGAAGGATGTAATTTGCTTATTCAGCAAGGAGCTAAACTTGTGAAAAGTGTAGAAGATATTGTCGAGTTAATATAAAGTAGTTGACAAATGGAAAAAAAACAATTAATAATAGAAAAAGATATAGGAGGTTATCTATGGTTAAAAATTTAGTAATTGTGGAATCACCGTCAAAATCAAAAACAATTGAGAAGTATTTAGGGGCAGATTATGAGGTGACTTCATCAAAGGGGCATATTAGAGATTTAGCTACTTCTGGTAAAGGTGGTTTAGGAGTAGATATAGAAAATCATTTTGAACCACATTATATCATCAATAAAGATAAAAAAGATGTTGTTAAAGAGTTAAAAAAGTGTGTAAAAGAAGCAGAGAATGTCTATTTAGCAACTGACCCTGATCGTGAGGGAGAAGCTATTTCATGGCATTTAGCAAATGTTTTAGATATAGATATGGATGAAAACAATCGTGTAGTTTTTAATGAAGTTACGAAAGATGCGGTTGTTGAAGCTTTAAAACATCCTCGAACAATAGATCAGGATTTAGTTAAATCCCAAGAAACAAGAAGAGTATTAGATCGAATTATAGGTTTTAAACTTTCTAAGCTATTACAGAATAAAATTAAATCTAAATCAGCTGGAAGAGTTCAGTCAGTAGCATTAAGATTGATTGTTGAAAGAGAAAAAGAGATAGAAGCTTTTATTCCTGAAGAATACTGGAAGGTTAAAGCAATATTTGAAAAAGATGATATTTCTTTTGAAGCAGAATTATCTAAATATAAAGATAAGAAAATTGAATTGAAAAATGCGGAAGAAACTGAAAAAGTATATACAAGTTTAAATAAAGAGTTTGTGGTTGATGAAATAAAGAAATCATTAAAGAAACGTCAATCGAAACCACCATTTATTACTTCTACTTTACAGCAAGAAGCTTCTTCTAAGTTGAATTTTAAAGCTAAGCGTACAATGAGTATTGCTCAAAAATTATATGAAGGTGTAGATTTGGGAAATGAAACGGTAGGGTTGATTACTTATATGAGAACTGATTCTATTCGTTTGTCTAGTGGTTTTATTGGTGAAGCAAAAGACTATATTGAACAAAAATACGGTAAAACTTATGTAGGAAGTGTTAAGGTTTCTAAAAAGAATGATAATGTTCAAGATGCACATGAAGCTATTCGTCCTACAAGTATTTTAAGAACACCTGAGAGTGTTAAAGAATATTTGAAACCAGAAGAATATAAGTTGTATGCAATGATTTATGCGAGAGCTATTGCTTCTTTAATGGCACCTGCTCAATTTGATGCAACTTCATTATCATTGTTAAATAATGAGTATATGTTTAAGGCTAGTGGTTCAGTGTTGAAGTTTGATGGTTATTTGAGGGCTTATGGTAGCTATGAAAAGCAAAATAATGAATTATTACCGGAATTGATAGAACAAGAAATTTTATTAAGTCAGGATATTCAAAAATCTCAGCACTTCACAAAACCACCAGCAAGATATAGTGAAGCAAAACTTATTAAGGAATTAGAAGAGTTAGGTATCGGTAGACCTAGTACTTATGCAAGTATCATTGATACAATTGTTACAAGAGGTTATGTTGAATTGTTTGAAAAAACATTTAAACCTACTGAATCAGGAGTTTTAACTAATGATAAATTAGTGGAATTCTTTGATAGTATTATTAATGTAGAGTATACTGCTTTAATGGAAAAAGAATTAGATGAAATTGCTGAAGGAACAGATGATTATGAAACAGCATTAACTGATTTCATGAATAAGTTTGAACCATTATTAGAAAAAGCATATGAATCTATGGAAAAAATCCAACCAGTAAAAACAGGGGAAACATGTCCTGAATGTGGCAGTGATCTTGTTATAAGAAAAGGTAGATATGGTGAGTTTGTTGCTTGTTCTAATTATCCTGAATGCAAATATATTAAAAAAGAGCCTACTGAGGTAGAATATACTGGAGAAAACTGTCCGAAATGTGGAAGTCCAATGGTATTTAAAAAAGGACGATATGGTAAGTTTGAAGCATGTTCTTCTTATCCTGAATGTAAATATATTAAGAGTGATAAAAAGAGGGAAGAACCTAAACCGACTGATGAGGTTTGTCCTAATTGCGGTAGTCCAGTAGTTATTAAAAAGGGTAGATGGGGAGAGTTTAAAGCTTGTTCCAACTATCCAAAATGTAAGACAATCATAAAATAGAAATCCTTTATAGGGTTTCTTTTTTATGATATGATATAAAAAATGGAGGTAATGAAATGAGAGTAACAGTTATTGGTGGCGGTCTTGCAGGAGTAGAAGCTACTTATCAATTAGTAAAAAATGGTATTGAGGTTGATTTGTATGAGATGAGACCTCAAGTATCAACTGGTGCACATAAGACTGAAAACTTTGCGGAGTTAGTATGTTCGAATTCACTTAGAGCTGATGGGTTATCTAATGCTGTTGGTGTATTGAAAGAAGAGATGACAATGCTAGATAGTTTGATTATTAAAATGGCGAGAAAACATGCGGTGCGTGCTGGTGGGTCTTTAGCGGTTGATAGAGAGGGGTTTTCAGCAGAAATTACTGAATTTATTTCTAATCATCCGTTGGTTCATGTGATTAGAGAAGAAGTTACTGATATTCCTGAAGGTCCTACAATTATTGCATCTGGACCACTTACTAGTTCAACCCTTTCTTTAAAGATTAGTGAAATGTTGGGAAGCGATTATTTTTATTTTTATGATGCTGCTGCACCAATTATTACTAAGGATAGTGTTGATTTTAGTAAGGCGTATTATAAATCAAGATATGATAAAGGAGATGCAGAATATATTAATTGTCCAATGAACGAAGAAGAGTTTGATGCTTTCTATAATGCGCTAATGAATGCGGAAGTTGTAAAACCAAAGGATTTTGAAGAAAAATTCTTTGAAGGTTGTATGCCTTTTGAAGAAATGGCGAGAAGAGGGAAACAGACTTTGCTGTTTGGACCAATGAAACCAGTAGGGTTGGATTATAATGGGCAAAGATTTCATGCAGTTGTTCAATTGAGACAAGATAACGCTGTTGGAAGTTTATATAATATTGTTGGGTTTCAGACTCATTTAAAATGGGGTGAACAAGATAAGATTATTCGAATGATTCCTGGTTTAGAAAATGCCCAGATAGTAAGATATGGTGTTATGCATCGAAATTGTTTTATATGTTCTCCAAAGTATTTATTACCTACATATCAATATAAAGATAGAAAAGATTTGTTCTTTGCTGGACAAATGACTGGGGTTGAAGGTTATGTTGAATCTGCTCAAAGTGGTATGGTTGCTGGAATAAATATGGTGAAATACTTAAATGGTGAGGAATTAGTTGTTTTTCCAAAAGAAACGGTTATGGGAGCATTAGCTTATTATATTACTCATGGTGATGAAAATGATTTTCAGCCAATGAAAGCTAATTTTGGGGTTTTGCCTGATTTAAAAATAAAAGTGAAAAAGAAGGAAAAGAAAGCTGCATATGCTTCAAGAGCGATAGAAACGATGGAGGATTTTTTAACAATTCATGGACTTAAATGATTATAGAAATGAATATATAAAATATCTACGTTTTCAAAAAGGGTATTCTCCATTAACGATTGAATCTTATCAAAGAGATATAGATGAGTTTATTGGGTATATGAAAAAAGAGGGTTTGGATCAATATGCTGAAGTAGAATATCCGATGTTAAGAGGATATTTAATGGAATTTCATAAAAAAAGATTATCAGCAACAACTATTAATCATAAATTAAGCAGTCTAAGAAATTTTTATCGGTATATGGTTAAACAGCAGTATTTAAAAAATAATCCTTTTTTGTTGGTGGATTCTTTGAAAACAGCTAAACGAAATCCTGATTTCTTATATGTTGAAGAAATGATTGGTTTGTTAGATAGTATAGATATTAATAGTAATCTGGGAATGAGAAATAAAGCAATGTTAGAGCTGATGTATGCGACAGGACTTAGATGTTCGGAGGTGGTTAATCTTACATTGTCTCAGATAGATTTTTCACAGGATGTTATTCTTGTGCATGGTAAAGGGAGTAAGGATCGTTATGTGCCGTTCCATGATTATGCTAAAGAATGGTTAGTGAGATATATAAATGATGTAAGAAGTGAGTTAACGATTCATCAAGATCATCAATTTGTATTTGTAAATAATCGTGGTAAGCAAATGACAAATAGAGGAGTAGAAGATATTATTAATCGTCTTGCATATCAGTATGATTCAACTTTAAAAATACATCCTCATACAATTAGACATTCTTTTGCTACACATATGTTAGATGCGGGAATGGATTTAAGAGTGGTTCAGCAATTGTTAGGACATTCTTCATTATCGACAACTCAAATATATACACATGTAACTAAAGAAAAGTTAAAAGATGTTTATCATAAGTCTCATCCAAGAGAGTTTTTAGAAGATTAAAAATCATAGGAAAAATCAATAAAAAAATTGAAGTTTGGAGGTTGACATAATCTAGATAGTGTTGTATAATTCACGTGTTGTAGACCTCTAGCTACAACCGCACATAAGAGGTATTAAAGCTTAGCTGCCTTGGTTGGCGAGTCTTAGATTCTAAAGAAGGAGGTACATCTAATGTACGCAATTATTGAAACTGGTGGAAAACAATTAGTGGTTGAAGAAGGAGATACTATCTTCGTTGAAAAATTAGACGTTGAAGAAGGAACTACTTATACTTTTGATAAAGTTTTATTCGTAGGTGATGAAGCTTCTAAAATTGGTGCTCCTTATGTAGAAGGTGCAACAGTTACTGCAAAAGTTGAAAAACAAGGTAAAGAAAAGAAAGTTACAATCTTCAAATATCAACCTAAAAAACACTATCATAAAAAACAAGGTCATAGACAACCTTACACTAAGTTAGTGATTGAAAGCATTCAAGTTGCTTAATAATGATAAAAGTTTTTATCAAAAAACATAATGATTCAATAGTAAGTGTAGAAATTAAAGGACATGCAGGTCAAGCTGAATATGGCAAGGATCTTGTGTGTGCAGGTGTGAGTAGTGTTACTGTAGGTATTGCGAATATGCTTGCAAAAAAAGGGTTTTTAGAAAAAGGAAAAATTGAGTTAAAATCCGGATATACTTATATTGAAGTTTACAATAGTGATGATGTTATTCAATTGGTGCTAGAGACTTTTGAAACAATGTTATTAACTATTGCGGAAGATAATTCCAAATATATACAAATATCAAAGATGGAGGTATAGACTCATGATGTTCAAATTAGACTTACAATTATTCGCTTCTAAAAAGGGAGTTGGGTCAACTAAAAATGGTCGTGATTCTGAATCAAAAAGATTAGGAGCTAAATTATCTGATGGGCAATATTGTACAGCAGGTTCAATCATTTACAGACAAAGAGGAACTAAAGTTCATCCTGGTACTAATGTAGGTAAAGGTGGAGATGACACTTTATTCGCTAAAGTAGATGGTGTTGTTAAATTTGAAAGATACGGTAAAAACAGAAAGAAAGTTTCTGTATATCCAGTTGCTTAATCAATAAATCCCTTATATTTATAAGGGATTTTTTTGTAAAGAGAAAGGAGTAGGCAATGAAATTTGTAGATAAAGTTAAATTTTATGTCGAAGCAGGTAAAGGTGGCGATGGTGTCGTTGCTTTTAGACGTGAAGCTTATGTTCCTAAAGGTGGTCCATCTGGTGGTGATGGTGGAAAGGGTGGTAGTGTTATTTTTGAAGCAACAACATCACTTTCTACATTGTTAGATTACCGTTACAATAGAGAATATAAGGCAAGAAGCGGTGGTAATGGTATGGCTAAGAAAATGCACGGTAATGATGGTGCTGACTTAGTTTTAAGGGTTCCTGTTGGAACTGTTATATATGATGAAGATACTGGTAAAAAAATGGCTGATTTGACTAAAAATGGTCAAAAAGTAGTTATTGCTAAAGGTGGTAGAGGAGGAAGAGGTAACTGTCGTTTTGCGACTAGTAGAAATCCTGCACCACAAATTTGTGAAAGAGGAGAACCTGGAGAAAAATTTAATTTAATCTGTGAATTAAAACTTTTAGCAGATGTTGGATTGGTTGGATTTCCTTCAGTAGGTAAATCTACTTTCTTGTCAGTTGTTACTCGTGCTAGACCAGAAATTGCAGATTATCATTTTACAACTATTGTACCAAATCTTGGAGTTGTACAAACTAAGGATAGTAGATCTTTTGTTATGGCGGATTTGCCAGGATTAATTGAAGGTGCTAGTCAAGGTAAAGGTTTAGGTCATCAGTTCTTAAGACATATTGAAAGATGTCGTGTTATTGTGCATATCGTTGATATGGGTGGAACTGAAGGTAGAGATCCTTATGATGATTATGTAGCTATTAATAAAGAGTTAGAACAATATCAGTATCGTTTATTAGAAAGACCTCAGATTGTAGTAGCAAATAAAATGGATGAAGTTGGTGCAGAAGAAAACTTAAAGATTTTTAAAGAGAAAGTTGGTCCTGATGTTCAAGTTTTCCCGGTTATTGCTTTACTTAGAGAAGGTGTTGATTTAGCTATGTATGCTATTGCAGATATGTTAGATAATGCGCCATCATTTGAAGATGAGGAAGAAGAAATTGAAGAAAGCGTTCTTTATACATATGAAAGTGAAGATGAAGCTGGATTCGTTATTCATAATGAAGGTAATGGATATTGGAATGTTACTGGAGAAAAAGTTGAAAAGATTGTTTCTATGGCAGCATTACATACTGATGATGGGGTTAAGCGCTTCGCTTTAAAAATGAGAAATATAGGATTAGAAGATGCTTTAAGAGCTGCTGGTGTACAACCAGGAGATACTGTGAGTATACTAGATTTCGAATTTGAATTTTTTGAATAGGATTGAAAAATCCTATTTTCTTTTTTATGATAGAATAGTGTAAAGAAATATGATAAAATAGGGGCATTAAGGGGGAATTGTTATGTTAGGCACGATTATTAATACGATAGCAGTTATGGCTGGCAGTATTGCAGGTATGTTGGTTAATGATCGTTTAAATAAAAGAGTTACAAATGTTATGATGAAGGGCTTGGGATTGTGTACTCTTATAATCGGTATAGATGGTGCTTTGAAAGGCGAAAATACTTTGATTATGATTTTATCTATGGTGGTTGGTATTTTTATAGGTGAAACAATTGATATAGATAAACATGTCACTCATTTTATTGAAAAGATAGAAAAAAGATTTGTTAAAAATAGCGAAAAATCTTTATCTAAAGGATTTATTAGTGCAAGTTTATTGTTTTGTATAGGTTCAATGACAATTGTTGGCTGTATGAATGCTGGACTTTCTGGTGATAATAGTATGCTTTATACTAAATCAATGTTAGATCTATGTTCTTCTATGATTTTTGCTTCAACATTAGGTTTAGGAGTCTTTTTAGCTTCTTTCTTTGTTTTAGGATATCAGGGGTTATTGACTCTTATTGCTATGTGGGCAGCTCCTGTTTTTACAACTCATGTTATTAATGAGATGACTTGTGTTGGTTCGTTAATTATTGTTGCAACAGGGTTAAATTTATTGGAAATTACTGATTTGAAATTAATGAATTTTGTACCTGCAATGTTTTTACCTATTTTATTTTGTATGTTTATGTAGAGGTTAGTTATGTATAGTTATATTAAGGGTATTGTAGTAGATTTATCTAAGGATCATATTGTTTTAGAAAATAATGGTATAGGTTATTTTATTTTTGTTTCTAATCCTTATCGTTTTCAAAAAGGAAAAGAAATGATTGTTTATATTTATCAGCAGGTGAAAGAAGATGGAATCTTCTTATTTGGTTTTGAAAAAAAAGAAGAAAAAGAATTATTTTTAAAATTAATATTAGTAAAAGGGATTGGCTGTAAAACAGCTATTGGTATTTTGGCTACTGGTGATGTAAATGCAATTATTAATGCCATTGAATCTAAGAATATTACTTATTTAAAGAAGATACCAGGTATTGGACCTAAAGCAGCTCAACAGATTGTATTAGATTTACAAGGTAAGTTTAATGCAGTTGCTCAGGAAGTTGTATTAACAACTCCTGAATATGATGAAGCTATTGAAGTTTTACTTGCTTTAGGATATAAGAATAATGAAGTGGAAAAAGTAATGAGTAAATTAGCTAATGAAAAGTTAGATACGAATGGGTATGTCAAAAAAGCTTTAAGTATGATTGTTAATTTATAGGAGGTCAATATGGATCGAAATGTATTGGATACTTCTAAGCATGTAGAAGATGAAGAAGCACAATTAAGACCTGTCAGTTTTGATGAATATGTAGGTCAAAGAGATTTAAAAAATAATCTAAAGGTATTTGTTGGTGCCGCTAAGTTAAGGGATGAATCATTAGATCATGTTTTATTGTATGGTCCACCAGGACTTGGAAAAACGACTATGTCAATGATTATTGCTAATGAAATGGGAACAAGTATTAAAATTACTACAGGTCCTAGTATCGAGAAAACAGGAGATCTTGTGGCTATTTTAACAGCCTTAGAACCAGGTGATGTTCTGTTTATTGATGAAATTCATCGTTTAAATAAAGTGGTAGAAGAAATTTTGTATCCAGCAATGGAAGACTTTTGTGTTGATGTTGTTATTGGTAAAGAAGCGTCAACTCGTTCAGTAAGAATTGATTTACCCCCATTTACTTTAGTAGGTGCAACCACAAGAGCAGGAGATTTATCAGCACCATTAAGAGATCGTTTTGGTATTATTTCTAAATTAGAATATTATAATGTTGAAGATTTAAGTGCTATTATTCATCGTACAAGTAAGGTTTATGGTATTGAGATGGATGATGAAGCAATGGTAGAACTTGCGAAACGTTCAAGAGGGACACCGAGAATTGCTAATCGTTTATTTAGACGTGTTAGAGATTTTGCACAATATAATGGTGACGAGGTTATTACCAAAGAACGTACTGTAGAAGCGCTTCAAAGATTAAAGGTTGATGAATTAGGATTAGATGATGTGGATCAAAAATATTTGTTAGGTATTATTCATCGTTTCCAAGGTGGACCAGTGGGTGTGGAAGCTTTAGCGGCTAGTATTGGCGAAGAACCATTGACTTTAGAGGATGTTTATGAGCCTTATCTATTACAGACTGGGTTAATCAAAAGAACACCTAGAGGACGTGTGGTGACGCAAAAAGCATATGATCATTTTCATATTTTAAGGGAAGAATCTTAGGATTCTTTTTTTGTTTATTAAAAGGAGGAAAAATTATGAATAAAACAATAAAGTGTATAGGTTTAGTATTGCTGATGATATTATCATCAGCTTTTGATTTTCAAAAAGCAGAGAGTATACCAGAAGAGGTAGAAAGCTATAGTGTTGTTTATTTAGAAGGAGCCTTTTTACAAAATGGTGAATATAAATTTGAAGGTGAAATGATGATGAAAGATTTAGTTGATCAGGTAGGAGTGGCGGCAAATGCTAATATGGACTGCTTGAATTTGAATATGGTCATTACTGATGAAATGGCTATTTATTTACCGGTTATTAATAGTGATGCTATTTCTTTAAATTCAGCTTCACAAGAAGAGCTAATGACTTTGAAGGGTGTAGGAGAGAAAACTTCACAAAAGATTATTGAATATCGTAATAGTCAACCATTTACTTGTCTAGAAGATTTAATGAATGTGAAAGGTATAGGAGAGAAAACTTTTATTAAATTGAGGGATTATCTATGTTTATAAAACTGCATTTAATGTATTATGCTGTTACTTTGTTTTTGATTGTTTTATCTTTTTGTGTTCATCAATTGTTTTTTGTTTTATTAGTTTTATTTCTTTTCTTTTTTATTGCTAAGACTTCATTTTTTGAAGTCTTAGCATTTTTGTTATGTGTTAGCTTGATATATACTTTTATTCCACAAAGAGATAAAGAATTTCACGAAATCATAGAGGGAAAGGTTGTTCAGTGTAATGGAAATAGTGCGATTATTCAATGTGATAATCAAAATGTAAAAGTTTATCATGATGTTCAATTCAAATATGGGGATAAAGTAATAATGAAAATATCAGAATTAGAGATAAATGAGCAAAGCAATGATAATGCTTTTAATGAGAAAATATATTATCAATCTAATGATCTTGATATTAAAGCTAAATGTATACAGATTATAAAAAAGAGTCATTCTTATAATTTTGTTGATTTTATTGAATCAAGAATGAGTAGTCATCAAGTTGTAAAGAGTTATCAACGATTATTTTTATTAGGAATTAAAGATGAATTAATAGAAGATGAGTATCAACAGTTATTGTCGTTGTCTGTTGTTCATTTATTTGCCTTGTCAGGTATGCATCTTTATTATTTAAAAAAGTTTATATCGCAGATATTTTCTCTAGTATTAAATAAAGAGAAGAGTGATATCGTTGTTTATCTACTTCTATTTATGTATTTAATCCATATTCCATACTCAATATCTTTAAGACGAGCTTTTTATATGATGATATTAGATGTTTTGTTGAAAAGATATTTTAATAAGTTAGATGTTTATTGTTTGGTGTTCATGGCTTTTCTTTTGAAAAATCCTTTCTATATTTATAATTATTCTTTTATTTTTTCTTTTGGGATTTATTTGATTGTGCTATTAACACATGACATGAAATATCAAGAGTTTTATATTTATCTTTTTTCATTACCTTTTATTATCTATATGCAAAATAAGGTTTATCTTATCTCTTATTTGTTTTCTTTGTTTTTAGGGGTTTTTGTAGAATATTTTTATCAGATAATTTTATTATCTTTACCGTTTTCTTTTATGAATGTTATTTTAAATATATTGATAGATATTTTAGAGGATATGATTGCTTTAGTTTCTTGTTTTGATTATGGTTTAATATTTGCTAAACCTACTTTGTCTTTTATTATTCTTTTTTATATAGTTGTATTTATTATTATAATGAGAAAACAACTCAATTTAAAAACATCATTTTATCATTGTTTGCTTATTTCTTTGATCATAGCTAGTTTCATTCATGGAAAGTATAATATTTACGCAACAGTAACGATGATAGATGTAGGACAAGGAGATTGCACATTGATTAGATTACCTTTTCATCAAGGGAATATATTAATTGATACTGGTGGTCATTATGATTATGATTTGGCTACCACGACTTTAATTCCTTATTTTCAGTCTGTTGGTATATCGTCTTTAGATTATGTTTATATTTCTCATGATGATTTTGATCATTGTGGTGCATTAGAGTCATTAACACAAAATTTTAAAGTTAAAAATATAATTAGAGATTATGAAGAAAAAAGAATAATAGGTGATCTAACGATAGAAATGCTCAAAAGTGATAACCAGTATTCTGATTCTAATGATTGTTCTTTAGTCATGAAATTAACTTTATATGATTATACATTTTTATTTACCGGTGATATTTCTGTTTCAGTGGAGGAAGATCTTTATGAAAAATACGGCAAGATAGATATTGATATTTTAAAAGTATCTCATCATGGCAGTAAGAGTTCTAGTGGCAATACTCTTTTTAAAATGATTCAGCCCAAAATTGCGATGATTGGCGTTAAAAAGAATAATCTTTATAAACATCCTAGTATAGAAGTTATAGAACGATTAGAAAGAAAAGGAATAACAATTTTAAGAACAGATGAAGATGGTATGTTTCATTTACGCTTTTATGGTAACAATGGTTACATTTTAAGGTGATTTGTTGTATAATACATCTTAGGTGATTAATCGTGAATTATGTTTTATATGGAGATGAAAAACTTCTTTTGGATAAAAAGTTAGAGTCATTAAAAAAGAAATATAAAATCAGTGAAGCTGATATGAATATGATGGTTTATTGGTGTAATGAAACAGCAATGGGAGATATTATAGAGGATGCTTTAACTCCTTCTTTTTTTAGTGATTATAAAATGGTGGTTGTTAAAAATCCATTATTTTTAACAACTCAAAAACAAAAAGATGTTAGTGATGAAGATGTTAAAATATTGCTGGATTATTTAAATCATGATAATCCTTCGACAATATTTGTTATTTATCATGATGTTAAGAATTTTGATGAAAGAAAGAAAATTGTTAAAACATTAAGAAAAATTTGTACTTTTTATGAAGCGGCAAAATTAACATCACAACAATTATATAAAACTGTTAGAGAATCAATTATTGCAAGAAACTGTACAATCGATGATGATGCTTTAAATTTGTTTTTATCAAGAATGTCTAATGATTTATTGAGTATTTCTAAAGAAGTAGAAAAATTGTGTTTATATACTAATCATATAGATAAAGCAGCGGTTGATAAATTAGTTGTTAAACAAACAGAAGAAAATGTATTTGAATTGACGTCAGCTTATTTGAATAAAGATTTAGAAAAGACATTTAAAATTTATAAAGATTTAATGATTAAAAATGAAGAACCAATTAAATTAATTGTATTGATAGGTAATTCTTTAAGATTATTATATCAGGTGAGATTATTAGATAGAAAAGGGTATAATGATAAAGAAATAGCTTCAATGCTATCTTTAAATCCTTTTCGTTTAAAATATATTAGAGCTGATGGACAAGGTTTTGAGCTAAATGAATTATTGGATAAAATTGACCAGCTATCTCAGTTAGACATAGCAATTAAAACTGGAAAAATAGATAAATATAAAGGATTAGAGTTATTTATATTAAGAATGGAGGCAAGTTAAATGGAATCGTTAAAAGAATTGTATAAAATTGGTGTTGGTCCTTCTTCTTCTCATACAATGGGTCCTCAAAGAGCGGCAAAAAGAATATTAGAATTATATCCTGATGCTACTCATTTTCATGTAGATTTACATGGTTCTTTAGCTTTGACTGGCAAGGGACATTTAACTGATTGGATTATTGAACAGGCTTTTGCACCATTGAAAGTGACTTTCTCTTTTAAAAGTGATGCATTGCCTGAACATCCTAATGGTATGATTTTTCATGTTTTTAAAGATGATAAGGAAATCGCCAGTGAAGAGGTATATTCTGTAGGTGGAGGGACAATACGTCTTAAAGGAGATAATCAGGAAACAGTTATTGATGTTTATCCTCATCATTCAATGAGAGAAATTTTAGATTATGTAGATAAAAATGGTATTTCTTTATATGATTATGTTTTAGCATTTGAGGATGATGATATTGTTGATTATTTATATAGAATTGTTGAAGCGATGTTTCAGAGCGTTAAAAACGGTTTAAGCAAAGAAGGAGTTATTCAAGGTAAACTAAAAATCAAAAGAGTTGCCAAATCAATGTATCAGCAGGCGATGAATACGAGAAGTGAATCTGATCGTGAAAGATTATTCTTAATGAGTTATTCGTATGCTGTTGCCGAAGAAAATGCTGATGGAGGAATGATTGTCACTGCTCCTACTTGTGGAGCAAGTGCAGTTATACCAGCTGTATTATATTTTTGTCATGAACAAAGAGGAATACATAAAAGAGATTTGATTAAAGCTTTAGCTGTTGGTGGATTGTTTGGTAATGTCATTAAAGAAAATGCAACCATTTCCGGGGCTGATGGTGGTTGTCAGGCAGAAATTGGTTCTGCTTGTGCGATGGCTAGCGCAATGATGGCTTGGGTTAATGAGCTTAATAATTCTTTAATTGAATATGCAGCTGAAATGGGATTGGAACATAATTTAGGATTAACTTGTGATCCTGTAGGTGGGTATGTACAGATTCCATGTATTGAAAGAAATGGATTTGCTGCATTACGTGCTTTTGCGGCCGCAATGCTAGCTAAGCAATTAGGATACTTAAGAAAGAATAAAGTTTCTTTTGATACTATTGTAAAAGTGATGAAAGAAACTGGAAAAGATTTATCTAGCGATTATAAAGAGACATCGTTAGGTGGTCTTGCAAAGGAATTTGGACTATGAGTTCTTTATATGTTCATATTCCTTTTTGTTCTCATATTTGTTCATATTGTGATTTTGCGAAGGTATTTTATAATGAAAAATGGGCTGATGATTATTTAGATGCTTTAGAATTTGAAATAAAAGATAAAAATATTAATAAACATTTTGATACTATTTATATTGGTGGAGGTACACCGAGTTCTTTATCTTTGAAACAAATGAAAAGATTATTTGATATGTTAAAACCTTTTTCTTCTCAAGTTAAAGAATATAGTATGGAAGTGAATCCAGAGTCTATGAATGATGGTAAATTAGATTTAATGATTGACTATGGAATTAATCGTTTGAGTATTGGGGTACAAACTTTTCAGAATAAAGCGTTAAAAATGATTGGGAGACATCATACAAGTGAAGATGCTATTGCGCTTATTAACAAGGCTAAGAATAAAGGAATAGATGATATTAATATCGATTTAATGTATGGCTTGCCTGGACAAATATTAGAAGATCTTAAACAGGATATTGATATCATTTCAACTTTAGATATATCTCATATATCTATTTATTCATTGATATTAGAAGATAATACAATACTTAAAAATATAGACTATAAGCCTTTAAGTGATGAAGATGATGCATTGTGGTATGATTTTATTAATGCTGAATTAAAGAAAATAGGGTATAAGCACTATGAAGTGAGTAATTATTATAAAATAAAACCATCATTGCATAATTCTGTTTATTGGCATTATGAAGATTATGAAGGAATAGGTCTAGGAGCTCATTCTTTAATTCATCATGTGCGTTATGAAAACACACGTAGTCTTACTCAATATTTAGATAAACATTATCTGATAGAGAAAACATTTTTGAGTCAAGGTGATGAATTATTTGAAAAAATCATGATGGGATTAAGGTTGTTAGAAGGAATAAATGTTGATAAGATAAATCAAATGTTTAAAGTAGATATAATGGATAAATATAAAGAGAAAATTAATAAGTATCAAGATTTAAAAATGCTAGAATTACATGATTCTTATTTAAGGCCAACTGAATTAGGGTTGAAATATTTAAATAATATATTGGTGGATTTTTTAGATTAGAAGAGCATCATTAAGATGCTTTTTGTATTTTATGCATTTTTTTAGCACTAACCTATTGACACTGCTAAAAAGATGAGTATAATGAAATTAGCACAAAGGTAAAAAGAGTGCTAAAAGGAGGTTGGGATATGCTATCAGCAAGACAGTTATTAATATTTAAATGTATTGTTGAAGAATTTGTTGAAACTGCAGAACCAGTAGGATCAAAAAGTTTGATGAGCAAATACGATCTTCCTTACTCAAGTGCAACAATTCGTAATGAAATGTCTTATTTAGAAAACATTGGTTTTTTAGAAAAGACTCATACATCTTCAGGAAGAATACCTTCGACAAAAGGATATCGTTTCTATGTTGATACATTACTTCAAAAAGATGTAGATGATCAAATTAAAAATCAAGTTGCAACTTTATTTGATAACACGCATCGTTCATTAAATGAAATCATTCAGGAAAGTTGTCAGATGTTAAGTGAATTAACTCATTTAACAAGTGTAGCTTTAGGGCCTAATTCAGGTTATGAACGTTTACAGAATATTACTTTGGTACCATTGAGTAGTCATAGTGTAACGGCAATTATTGTTACTGATAGGGGACATGTAGAAAATAGGATGTTCAATATTAGAAACAATGCTTATTTAGATGATTTGAAAAATTGTGTTGATGTTATGAACAATCAGTTATGTGGTACACCTATCAATGATGTTGCTAGAAAACTTGAAATAGAAGTTAAGCCAATTTTAAGTGCTAGAATTAAAGAACATGAAATTTTGTTTAATGCTTTCTTAGAAGCGTTTATGAAATTTGCTAACAACAATGTTTATTTCTCAGGTAAAGAAAATATGATGTATCAGCCAGAATATAATGATGTTAATAAGTTAAGACGTCTGATAAGTGCATTTGAAAATTCTCAATCTTGGAATCATCTGATTCCTTCCGTAGAGGAAAGTAATGGTGTTGTTGTCAAAATTGGAGCTGATTCTCATTTAGAAGAATTAGGAGATGTTTCAGTGATTTCGGCTACTTTTAAAACTGGTGTGGAGTCTAAAGGTTCAATTTCAGTTATAGGGCCAACACGTATGCCTTATAAAAAAGTTGTCTCTTTAGTTGAGTATATTTCTAAGAATATTGAAAGAGTTCTTATTGAAAGCGAAGATGAATAGAGGTGAAACAATGGAAGAAAATAAGACAAAAGATATGGAAGAAAAAGTCGTAGAAGAACAAGAAGTTGTGGAGGAAGCTGAAACAGAGGTTGTTGAAGATCCTCAAAAAGAACTTGTAGAGAAGATAAAGAAGTTGGAAGAAGATGTAAATACTTGGAAAACTGATTATTATAAAGTATTTGCAGATATGGAAAACTTAAAAAGAAGATTACAGAATGAACATCAGAATCATTTGAAGTTTGCTCTTCAATCATTTATTGAAGAATTACTTCCAGTATTAGATAACTTTGAAAGATCTTTAAATGTTAAAGAACCTAGTGAAGAAGTTCAATCATTCTTAAAAGGTAATCAGATGATTTATAAACAATTAATGACTATCTTAGAAAAGAATGGAGTAGAAGTTATTGAAGCTGAAGGTAAGGAATTTGATCCTAATGTGCATCAAGCAGTTATGATGGTTAGTGATGAAAATTTTGAATCTGGTGTAGTTGTAGAAGAATTACAAAAAGGTTATAAATTGAAAGATCGCGTTATTCGTGCATCTTTAGTAAAGGTAAATGAATAAATTTTAGGAGGATATTAATTATGGGTAATAAAATTATTGGTATTGATTTAGGTACTACAAATTCATGTGTATCTGTTATGGAAAATGGAGAAGCAAAAGTTATTGCTAATCCTGAAGGTTTAAGAACAACTGCTTCAGTTGTATCTTTCAAAAATGGAGAAATTATTGTTGGTGAAGCTGCTAAACGTCAAGCTGTTACAAATAAAGATACTATTATGTCAATTAAGAGACATATGGGTACTTCATATAAAGCTGAAGTTAATGGTAAATCTTATACACCACAAGAAATTTCAGCTATGATTTTACAAAATTTAAAAGCGACTGCAGAAGCTTACTTAGGTGAATCAGTAAATAAAGCAGTTATTACAGTTCCTGCTTATTTCAATGATGCTCAACGTCAAGCAACTAAAGATGCAGGTAAAATTGCTGGATTAGAAGTTGAACGTATTATTAATGAACCAACAGCTGCAGCATTAGCATTCGGTGTTGATAAATTAGATAAAGAACAAAAAGTATTAGTATATGACTTAGGTGGAGGTACTTTTGACGTATCTATCTTAGATTTAGCAGATGGTATGTTTGAAGTATTATCTACTGCTGGTGATAACCATTTAGGTGGAGATGACTTTGACCAAAAAGTTATGGATTACATTGTAGCAGAATTCAAAAAAGCTGAAGGCGTAGATTTATCAAATGATAAAATGGCTATGCAACGTGTAAAAGAGGCTGCTGAAAAAGCTAAGAAAGATTTATCAGGTATGATGCAAACACAAATTTCATTACCTTATATCTCAGCTGGTGTTAATGGACCATTACACTTAGAATTAACATTAACAAGAGCTAAATTTGATGAATTAACTAGAGATTTAGTATTAAGAACAGAAGGACCTGTTAGACAAGCATTAAAAGATGCTGATGTTACACCATCTGAAATTGATCAAGTTTTATTAGTTGGTGGTTCTACTCGTATTCCTGCTGTACAAGAATCAGTTAAAAAATTATTAGGAAAAGAACCAAATAAATCAGTTAACCCTGATGAAGTTGTTTCTATGGGTGCTGCTATTCAAGGTGGAGTTATTACTGGTGATGTAAAAGATATCGTATTATTAGATGTAACACCATTATCATTAGGTATTGAAACTATGGGTGGAGTTATGACTGTATTAATCGAAAGAAATACAACTATCCCAACAACTAAATCACAGATTTTCTCAACTGCTGCTGATAACCAACCTGCTGTAGATATCAATGTATTACAAGGTGAAAGATCAATGGCTAAAGATAATAAACAATTAGGTTTATTTAAATTAGATGGTATTGAACCAGCTCCAAGAGGAGTGCCTCAAATTGAAGTTACTTTCAATATTGACGTTAATGGTATTGTTAATGTAAAAGCAAAAGATATGAAGACTCAAAAAGAACAATCTATCACTATTCAAAACTCTACTGGTTTAAGTGATGAAGAAATCGATAGAATGGTTAAAGAAGCTGAAGCTAATAAAGCTGAAGATGAAAAGAAACGTAAAGAAATCGAAACTAAGAATAAGGCTGAACAAATGATTAATGAAATTGATAAAGCGTTAGCTGAACAAGGTGATAAGATTGATGCAAATCAAAAAGCTTCTGCTCAAGCTTTAAGAGATGAATTAAAGACAGCTTTAGATAATAATGATATTGCTACATTAGAAGCTAAAATGAGTGAATTAGAACAAATGGCTCAACAAATGGCTGCATATCAATATCAACAATCACAAGGTGCAAATACAAACACAAATAATGCATCAAATGATGATGACGTAGTAGATGCAGATTTTACTGAAAAGAATTAATTTTAAAACCAAGGTTAATCCTTGGTTTTCTCTAGTATTATAGTGAGGTGAAAATATGGCTGAAAAAAGAGATTATTATGATGTGTTAGGAGTATCAAAAAGTGCTACTGATGCAGAAATAAAAAAAGCATATCGTAAGATGGCTAAGAAATATCACCCAGATGTTTGTAAAGAAGCAGATGCTGAGGAAAAATTTAAAGAAGTTCAGGAAGCTTATGATGTATTATCAGATGCTAATAAAAAAGCTGCATATGATCGTTATGGACATGCTGCATTTGAACAAGGTGCAGGGGGATTCGGTGGCGGAAGCTATGGCGGATTTGGTGGCTTTGAAGATGTAGATTTAGGTGATATCTTTGGATCCTTCTTTGGTGGTGGAGCACGTCAACAAAGACGTACTGGACCTATGAGAGGTGATGATCGTTTTATTCAATTAGAAATTGATTTTATGGATGCAATTAAGGGTAAGAAAACTGAAATTAAAATCAATTATGATGAACAATGTTCACATTGTCATGGAACTGGTGCTAAGAGTGAACATGATGTAACAACTTGTCCTCGTTGTAATGGTACAGGAACAATACGTACACAACAACGTTCACCATTTGGAACATTTGTGAATCAAACAACTTGTCCTGATTGTCAGGGAACAGGTAAGGTTATTAAAAATAAGTGTCCACATTGTAAAGGTAATGGATATGTTAATAAAAATATAACAGTTGAATTGAATATACCAGCTGGTATTAATACACACCAACAGCTAAGAGTTGCAGGAAAAGGACATAGAGGATCTAATGGTGGAGCTAATGGAGATTTATATGTAGAAATCTATGTTAAAGCACACAAACATTTTAAACGTGAAGGAAAAAATATTTATATTACTGTACCAGTTTCATCTGTTGATGCAACTCTTGGTTGTGAAGTAGATGTACCTACAGTATATGGAGATGTTACTATGAAAATTCCTGAAGGAACACAAAGTGGAACAACATTACGTTTAAAAGGGAAAGGTGTTAAAGATTTAAGAAGTGATAATTATGGGGATCAGTTTGTTAATATTGAAGTGAAGATTCCTACAAAGTTATCAAAAGAAGAAAAAGAATTGTATCAGAAGTTAAGAAACATCCAAAAAAAGGAATCTATTTTTGAACAATTTAAGAAAAGCTTTAAGAGATAGTCATTATGACTATCTTTTTTTGCCAATAAAAGAAGAAAAGGATACTTCTTTGAAGTATCCTTTGAATGTATATTTATTAATTATCCAGCTTTTCTTAAGCTTCTTAATTCTCTAGCTGAAATTTTTACTTTTTTTGGTTTTCCATTGACTAAAATAGTAGCTTTTTGTAAATTTACATTCCATTTTCTTCTAGTTGCATTTAATGCATGAGAACGAGTGTTACCTGACATAGGTCCTTTACCACTAATTTCACATTTTCTTGACATTTGATTCACCATCCTTTATATCAATGTTTCACATACTTTGATATAATACCATTAAAATATGTAAATTGCAATCCCTTTTTTTAAAATATCTGAATATTTGAGTGAAAAAAATTGTAAAATAATATTGATAAAAAAAGGAAAAAGTTAAATATTTTTTATTATTTTATTTACATATTCTAAACAATTATGTATAATGCGATTGCAATAATGTTTGTAAACATTATGAAAATGGTTTATAATTATGATGTATATTTTATCTTATAAAATAAATGTGGAGGAAAATAGTATGATTAAAAAAACTACTGATTTAGGCAATATTAATCTTTCTTTAGATGTAGTTGCTTCTATTACAGGAAGTGCTGCTACTGAATGTTATGGTGTTGTAGGTATGGCAAGTCAAAAGCCTATGAAGGATGGTTTCTATACTTTATTAAAGAAAGATAATTATGCTAAAGGAATTGTTGCTGAAGATGGTGAAACAGGAACAATTATTAATGTATATATTATTGTTGGTTATGGAATTAAAATTTCTGAAATCGTTTATGAAGTACAAAAGAAAGTTAAGTATGTATTAGAATCTACTTTAGATATTGATGTTGAAGCTGTGAATGTATTTGTACAAAGCGTAAGAGTTATAGATTAACGGAGGATCAGTATGAAAATTGTAGATGGACAAATGTTTAAACAGATGGTTATTACTGGAGCTAATGTTCTTCATAATAATCATCCTGAAATTGATGCTTTAAATGTATTCCCAGTACCTGATGGTGATACTGGAACAAATATGTCTCTTACTTTTAGCGCAGGGGCAAATGAAATTGAAAAAATGGATTCTAAAAATATTTTTGAGATAGCTAAGAAGTTATCTAAAGGTTTATTAATGGGAGCTAGAGGTAACTCTGGAGTCATTTTATCTCAGATTTTTAGAGGTGTATCTATGGCTTTTGAAGGTGTAGAAGAAGTAGATGCTGTAGGTCTTGCTAAAGCATTCCAAAATGGAGCTAAAGTTGCATATAAAGCAGTTATGAGACCGGTTGAAGGAACAATCTTAACTGTTATTAGAGAAGCTGGTGATGCAGTTGTTGAATACGCTCAAGAAGGGATGGATATTGAAGATGTCTTTTCTTATTTTGTAAAAGCTGCTGAAGAATCATTAGAAAGAACTCCTGAATTATTACCAGTATTAAAAGAAGTAGGAGTTGTTGATAGTGGTGGTGCTGGTTTATTATTAGTATTAACTGGATTTATGTCAGCGTTAGCTGGTGAAGCAGTTGAAAGAATTGAAATTAAGAGTAGTGAAACTGCAATGAATGCATTAATGGATGTTGAAACTGATGGTGAAGAAGGATATGGTTATTGTACTGAATTCATCGTTAGATTAGATGCTAATAAGATAAAAGCTTTCACTGAAGAAAGATTAAGAAATGAATTAGAAAGAATTCCTGGAAACAGTATTGTTGTTGTACAAGATGAAGATATCGTAAAAGTACACGTACATACATTAAAACCAGGTAATGCATTAAACATTGCTCAAAGATATGGAGAATTTGTTAAGTTAAAGATTGAAAACATGCAAGAACAGCATAATACAATCTTAGAAGGTGGAAATGCTCCAACTGCTGCTACTCCTGTTAAACAAGAAGCTAAGGAAGTTGCAGTTATTAGTGTTGCTGCTGGTGATGGTGTAAGAGATATGTTTATGGAATTACATTGTGATCATGTTGTAAGTGGTGGACAAACTATGAATCCTGCTACTGAAGATATTGTTGAAGCAATTAGAAATGTAAATGCTAAACATGTTATCATCTTACCTAATAACTCTAATATTGTTATGACTGCTCAACAGGCTGCATTAGTATTAGAAGATGAAATCGATGTTATTGTTATTCCTTCAAAGACTATTCCTCAAGGTTTATCAGCATGTATCATGTTTAACCCTGAATTATCTTTGGAAGAAAATGTAGAAGAAATGAAAGATGCAATTGCTAATGTAAAAACTGGGCAAGTAACATATGCAATCAAAGATACTAACATTGATGGTGTAGAAATTAAAGCTAATAATTATATGGCATTATGTGAAAAAGAAATTACTGCATGTGTTCCAGATAAATTAGATGCTTTAAAAACAACATTAGAACAATTAGTTGATGAAGATGCAGAAATTATTACATTAATTTACGGTGAAGATGTCACTGAAGAAGAAGCAGAAGAAATTGAAGCTTTTGTAGAAGATAATTATGAAGCTGAATTAGAATTAGTTAATGGTAAACAACCTGTATATTCATTTATTGTCGGTGTAGAATAGACAATAA
>JAXJVS010000133.1:0-1941 GCA_036308445.1 Bacilli bacterium
ACATATTTTGTATTGTTCATCCATAACAAAATCAACAAAAAAGCGATTCATCTCGCCACCTGTAGAGGTGGGAGAATTCTCGCTAGTGTTAGTTAAAATATACTTTTTTTCTTATATATTCTTGCTTCATATGGCTTTAATGTAACTTTTTCACTCATTGTATAAGAGAAAATCAATTCGTAGTCATCTGATACTCTATATGCTTTTTGATTTTCTTCTGATAAGTTACAATCAATAATATATTCATGATCTAATACTCTTTTATATGTAAAATGATTTTTCTTTTTATTTAAGACTTCAAATTCACCATATATAAATGTTTGATCACTATGCCTTAACTGGATTAACTGTTTATAAACATCATATACATTTTTATTTATCTCTTGTTTTAATCCTTCATGATATGATGGTAATTTATTATTCCATGGTAATAATACTCTTGTATGTTCTCTTGTTCCTGCTAGGATTGTTTTAAAGACTTCTTCATGTGTTTTTGTTTGAATATGTTCATTATAATATCCTTTAGATTCAACATCTGTAATTTGATCCATAGACTTAAAATCATAGTTTACTAATCCCATTTCATCTCCCTGAAATAAGAATGGAGTCCCTTTTAAAGTCATCTGCATAACTGCTAATAAAACAGCAAGTTTCTCATGATACTTTTTATTATCAGTTATTTTACTAATCATCCTAGGATTATCATGATTATTATAGAAAATAGACATCCAACAATTATTACCATAATTCATTAGCCAATCTATCATATAATCACGATAATAATTCAGATCATATTTATAATCTTCTAAACGAACATGTCCAGGAGTTTCTAAATGATCAAAAGAGAAAATCATATCTAATTCTTTTCTTTCTTCTCCAGTTACTAATTGAGCCATATGCATACCTAAACCTGGTGTTTCTCCCACTGAAAAAGCAGAATGAGGAGTAAATGCCTTAGCTTGTATTTCTTTTAAATATTCATGTAATCTAGGACCATAGTAATAATGTTCTATCCCTGTATATCCCATTAAATCACCAATAGCCTTATTTCCCTGAGGTAAACCTACTTCCTTAGAAATATAATTAATAACATCCATTCTAAAGCCATCTACACCCTTATCTAACCACCAGTTAATCATCTCAATAATATCTTCTCTTACATTCGTATTTTCCCAATTTAAATCCATTTGTTTCTTAGAAAACAAATGTAATGCCCATGTATCATCTTCATACTTATTCCAAGCAGATCCAGAAAAGAATGAAGTCCAATTATTAGGAATATTATCACTCTTACGAATATAATAATAATCACGATACTTAGAATCAGGATGTCTAATAGCATCTACAAACCATTCATGTTCATCAGATGTATGATTAACTACCAAATCCATGATTAATTTCATATCTCTTTGATGAACTTCCTTTAGAAGTTCATCAAAATCTTCCATTGTCCCAAATTCTTTCATGATTTTCTTATAATCTCTTATATCATATCCATTATCATCATTAGGAGAATCATAAATAGGAGATAACCATAAAGCATTTACACCTAAATCCTTTAAATAATCTAATTTACTCATAATCCCTCTTAAATCCCCTATCCCATCATCATTGCTGTCATAGAAACTTCTAGGATATATTTGATAAAATACTGCTTCTTTCCACCATTTCTTAGTGATTGTTCCTTTTGATACAAAAGGAACATCATCTTCAATATTAACGAGATGTAATAAAGCATCAAAAAAATCACTACCTAATTGCTTATTTGTTAGCTTTGCAATTGTTTTTAATTTCATATTAGAAACAATTTTATTTGTGATTATATTTTCATTGAAACCTAACTGCATTAAAACTTTATATAATGCATCATGGCCTATAGGTGTTTTATATAGATCACCTATCTTGCTATTTAATGTTATTTTATTCATAGTAAGTCTCCCT
>JAXJVS010000134.1:0-10370 GCA_036308445.1 Bacilli bacterium
ACAAAATAAGCATCCTTATGGATGCTTAAACTCAAAGTCAAAAAAACTTACCATTTTCTTTAAATATTCATAGAAATTAATAAAAACATAATTTTATTTAACCACAACAATATCATTAATAATAGTAGAAATCAATTTTTAGTATCATTTCCTATAATGTTTTTATCATAAAGTTTGCATCCAAGCTTTATGAAATTCTTTAATGCTTGGATAACGTATCATTCTATCTAAGGTCGTTGCTTTTTTGAGAACTTCATAACTAGCTTCATTGAAACAATAATCCTCTTGTTTGTTCATAATAAAATGTCCTACTTCGTAACGTTCTTTATTATTTTTTACATCACTTAATAGATCACATATCATTGCACCTAATGTAAAAACATTAGTTCTTTCATCAATCATAGCTCCTAATTCATTTTCTTCAGGAGCTTTTAAACGTTTTGTTCCTAAATAATCTTTTCCTAAATCATTGTATATAGGTTTCTTTCTAAACAAATCAATATCACATATAGTTAATTTATCATTATAAAAATCATACATTAAACTACTATCATAAAAATCTACTGCTATATAATTCGCTTTAACTACTGTCTCCATAAAAGAAAATAAAACTTCAATTACAATTAATTTCTTTTCAAGCGGTAATTGTTTAAATAAATTCATAGGCGTAATTAAACATGGATTCATTTTATATTTATCAAAATTCCAATGATCAAATAAACATTCACCATCTTCCCAGTTAAATACTGCTACATAAAAATCATCAATACTAAAATCTTTTACTAATTCAATTAAATAAGGATGTTTTATATCTTTATATACTTGTGTTGCATGTTTTAATACTTCTATAGAGTACTCACAAGAAACTTCAGCCTCTACAGTTTTTGCCCCAGCAATTTTATAAAAGTACTTTTTTCCTTCTTTTTCAACACCAAAAGAAATACATCCACTTCCTGTTTCATCTATAACAGAAAACACTGTACCTTCTTTTTCTAACCAACTAAAATTTTGATCTTCTCTTAATTTATATTCAATATTATTTATCTTCTTTTTTATCATTAATATCTCCTTCAAATAACAATCGCATCTGATACCATACTACATTACCATGAACTGACTCACTAATACCCTCATCGATAAAACCAAACTGTTCATAAAAAGGAATTAGCTTCTCTTTACAAGTCAATACAAGTCCTTTTTTTCCTTCTTTTCTTGTTTCAACAATAACATGGTTCATCAAATGACTTGCATATCCCTGATGTTGAAAAGTTGGTATCGTATTCACACCAAAAATCATTTGCCAATCTCCATGTTCATCATGCATCGATGTATCTTCATACATTTTATCCTTTAAATCTTTTTCATTAGTCGTCATACCATCAATAAAACTTACTAATACATTATCTTCCCACAACAACCAAAAATGATTGGCATATACATTTAAACGCTGTTTTAAGGTTTCTTTCGTCGCTGCTTCACTAGGCGGAAAACATAAACTTTCCACTTCTACAATCTTCTCTAAATCTTTCATATTTCCTTTTCTTATAATCATCAATATCACCTACATTCCGCATTCTTATTATATCATTCTATAAAGAAAAGAACATTTTAAACTAAGATTAGACTATTAAAAAGTAGAATTTTAAATACATAATATCATTTAAAATTCTACTTTTATTAATCCTTATTCATTTTCTTCTAACATCCTATATCCTACACCAAGTTCATTTATAATATACTTACTTTCGCCTGGAGTTACACCAATTTTTTTACGAATATTGGCCATATTAACTTGTAATTTCTTTATACTTCCGGAATCAGGATATCCCCATACTTCTTTAATAATTGTATTATAAGTTAAAACTTTTCCAGCATGTTTAGATAATAAAGCAACAATATTATATTCCGTCTGCGTTAAGTTAATATCCTTTTCATCAATATATACCACTCTTTTATCATAATTAATTTCCATATTCTTTAATACAAACTTATTTCCCAATATAACACCTGTACCTTCATTTCTTAGACTATTCCTTAAAGTAGCCCTTATTCTTGCCAATAATTCAGCTGTACTAAATGGTTTCGTTACATAATCATTGGCACCATAATCTAAAGCATCTACTTTATCTTTTTCATCAGTTCTAGCTGATAAAACAATAATAGGTGTTATTGAATTGCTTCTAACATACTTCACAAATTCTAAACCATCTTCATCTGGTAAACCTAAATCTAATATAACTAAATCAGCATTATGTGATAAATACATCGTTTTACCCATAGCACAAGTAGATGCTGATAATACATAATATCCATTTGTTTCTAACATAGTTTCTACAAAGCTTCTAATATTAGCTTCATCTTCTATAATAAGAATTTTATATTTGTTATTGCTCATTATCATCATCCTCCATATTCAAAGAAAATATAAATACTGTTCCAACACCATTATTATTTTTTACAGTAATATCACCACCATGAGCTTTAATAATAGTTGAACAAACTGACAAACCAATTCCCATATTATTCCTACTACCATCTGCAGGAATACTTTTATTCTCTATATATCCATTAAATAAATGTTTTACCTTTTCTTTTGGAATTCCACAACCATTATCACCAACTTTAAAAATAGCTTTATTATCATCAAGCTCAACAGTTAATGACAATTCTGTCATTCCCTTAGCATGAATAACTGCATTTTCTAACAGATTAATCAGAACCTGCTGAATAAGTAATGCATCTATTGGAATACTTACAAATTCTTCAGGGATAGATACTTTAATATTCTGCTGAGGATATGATTTATGAAACTTAACAAGTGTTGTATCAATTAACTCTTCTAATACGGTATAAGTCTTATTTACTCTTACACTTTCACTACTTACTCTTGTTACTGATAAAAGATTTTCAACCATTCTTATTAAACTTTCTGAATCTTCCTGTACTTCTTTTAACAGCTTTAATTGTTGTTCTTTTGTAAGTGAATCATAATTTTCAATAATCGCTGAACAAGAACCATATATCGTTGTAAGAGGTGTTCTTAAATCATGAGAAATAGCTCTTAAAAGATTTGCTTTTGTTTTTTCTTTCTCATTCTCTGCTTTTAACTTCTCTTGTACCTTTATTTTTGTTGTTAATGAACATGTCATGACTGCTACAATTAAAGTCACTATAGCAGCAAGCAGATTCTCCGGAGTAATAAAATCAAACTTAAAATAAGGAAATGTAAACACAAAGTTATTAATAAGCACTGTACTTAAAGACGCAATTATTCCAAATGTATATCCTTCAGTATTTAAGGCAATCAAAAAAACTGCTAACAAAAATATAACTTCCACTAAAGATTGCGAAGAATAAAACTGCTGTAATAATAAACATATTAAAAAAGTTATTATTAAAATGAAGATAGATTTCAAACTATCAACAACAATATTTTTTCTATACATAATCATAAACCCTTTCATCTTATAATTATAACAAACACTTGGCTAAGAATGAGTTAAAATATATTTATAACTCTTTTTTTATTTTAGTACAAAAGAAAAAAACTACAACTTAAAAAAGTTATAGTTTAAAGTAAATTTAATTCTTTTAATATTTCAATACCTTCTCCTACAGCACCATTATCACCATTTTTACTCAAGATATATTTAGCTGCTTTCTTTGCAGCTTCACCTGAATTTTCAGGGGCAAATGAATATTTAAATGACTCTAGCATACCTACATCATTTAATCCATCTCCAAAAGTAGCTACTTCATCTACAGTATATCCTTTACGTTTCATTATTTCTTTTAACATAATACCTTTATTATAATCTTTAGTTGTTATTTCGATATTATCATCATATGATGATGATATATCTAAAAAATCATCCTGTAGGACATCTTTAACCCCTTGAACTGAAATTAAATCTAAATGTCTAGCATCAATTTTTAATACTTTCACACCCTTTTCTATAATTTCTTCTGGTGTAGGTGCATAATGTAAATCTTCAAGATATTCTCTAGTCGTAAAAGTCTTATCTGGTAATTCTTCTATCTTTGTAGAATAATGTAATCCATTAGTGACAAGTTTTAAATGATAATCCCAAAATTCTTCTTTATCATGAAATGAATATTTTCCTTGATCTGTATGTATAGCTAGTAAATAATTATATTTTTTTAGTATAGTTGTAACTTTTATAAATGATTCGCTATCCATAGGATGTATTTCATTAAATGAACCACTTTGATTTCTATATTGAGTTCCATTATTAAGAATCAAGTCGCAATCAAACTGATACTTATTTAATATTCTATTAACCATATGAATATCTCTACCAGTCGCAATAATAAATTCAATTCCTTTATTTATACATTCATTAAGTAGTTTTAATGTTTTTTCTTCAATCGTATCATCATGTTTAATTAAAGTTCCATCTAAATCACAAACAATACACTTAATCATCTACATTCCTCCTCTTAACTATACCTAGTATAACATAAAATGAAAAGAAATCATTTTCTATATGAGAAAGTCTTTTTTATTTGACTAGTAAGATTATTATATATTATTATTTTTTAGAAAGGATGATTGTATGATAGAGATTGTAAATGGTATTGATTATATAGACGAAATTAAAACTTTAATTATTGAGTATACTAAGTTTTTGAATAGAGATCTATCTTTTCAGAATCTAGAAGAAGAATTAAATGATTTAAAACATAAATATACTGGAAACAATGGAAAAGTTCTGGTTGCTTTAGTTAATGGTAAAGTCGCAGGATGTGTAGCATATTATAAACATAATAATAATAGATGTGAAATGAAAAGATTATTTGTAAAAGATGAATATAAAGGATTATCAATTGGAAATCAACTTGTAAAAGAAATTGTTGAACAGGCAAGAATAGCCGGATACAAAGAAATGGTATTAGATACCATTGAACCTTTAAAAGCAGCAATTCATTTATATAAGAAATATGGTTTTATAGAATGTAATGCTTATTATGATAATCCTATGAATGATGTTATCTATATGAAAAAGGACTTATAACAAGAGAATACTGAAAAAGAATAACTTTTTAAAGAGTGAAAACGCGTATTCAATATATTAATTCCCATTTTTCTTTTAACTGTTGCTTTTGAGTCATCCCATTCAATATTTGAAATAAATGGTGTCATATCTGAGGATGTATTTTCAAAGTGATAATCACAAACTATCATCACCTTCATAGATACTTAAAATAAATAAAACAATGAGAATGAGAATAATTAAACTGTTACGGGGTTTCCTAAAAGAAAATATTTTTATGGGAAATCTTTTTTTATTTTCAAACTATATGTTCTAAAATCACGGGAAGTTATATAATAGAATTATCAGTTATATCTGAAATCTACAGAAAGAAAAAAAGATTAATTCAACATTCTAGAAGATGACATTTATCTTTAATGGTTTTTAAAAAGCGGAAAGTGATTTTTCCCGCTTAAATCTTATCTCTAAAACCCCAGAACCCCGAGTTATTTTAGATTACCAACAATGATAAGTATTATTTTATGATTCTATATTTAATCTATATGAAACCATATTAATTGACATCTTTCGCAATAACAAACCTTGGTTCTTGGTGCTTTTGGTAAGAAATTTCTTGTACTTTGTGCAATTCTTTTTCCTGATTTCCTCAACTCCCATGCGACATATCTTTCCTTTGGTACCAGAAAAATATGGCTATTACTTTGTATATAACATAACCTTGCCTCTTCTTGACACCTTTTTCAAACCAGTCATCCACCACATAATGCATAAAGATATTTGCTAGTACTGGTGACATTTTGTTCCCCTGTTTTGTACAGACTTCATTTCCTTCTATCATTCCATTTTTCATTATTCCTGATTTCAAGAATCTTACAACGTACCTTATCCGAATACTCGAGACTGGAAATTTATGATGACCTCCCAGTAGACAGTGTAAATAATTAACACTGGATACCGAAGGTCATCATATCATTATGTATAATTCTATCTAGAAATACTTCTGTTAATATTGATTTTTTTACTTTTAGATAACTCTTCAAAGATTTAATTATTTACCTATTAAATAATCGACACCTTTTCTTTTTATGCAATTCATATTATATATTAACAATAAAATATTTGTTAATAATATATATAATAAAGATATAAAAAAGTAAAGTATTTTGAAATCCAGCTTAAAGAAATGATAGATAATGCTCAATATAATACAATTTAACAATAATATGATGATATAATAACATAAATAACTTTTCATTTCATTTCTTAGGATATCACGAAAATCTACACCTATCAGTATTTGTTTCATATAATAATTGACATTATTCATATTTGTTTCTTTTATTTCATTATAGCAAAGTAGTAAATACGAGAATAGAATACAACCTATAACAATTGAAAAACACATTGAAAAAATGGATAATATTTGTTTTGTTAATTTTATATTTTCAATAGCAGGATTATATGCACCCATATTCTCATATGTATTATATTCACTTAAAATATCATCACTTTCTACATATACAACATCATATTCATATTCTTTGATTTTAGACTTTAAATTATACATATCATAAAATTCATCAACATCATCATACAAACAATAAACATCTTTATTAATCATTGAATTTCCTGTTTCAATAATTCCTTGAATAATAAATTTTTTTGTTATGTTTTCATTTTGAAAGTTATATAATGAAACCTCTATCTCATTCCCTATAATCTCTTCTTTATTTGATAAATATTCTTTTGATGCAATAATTTCAGCTAACTGATGACTGACATAAACATGTCCTTCTTGAATCACTTTTGCAAAGTTATCTTTAAACATATATATTGATACATTATCAACTTCATAACTATTATAATCAAAAATACCATTCATAATTTGATTTCCTAATGGAAAACTATTAAAACAACAATCTATTTCTTTATGACTACTATTCTTTATTATAAACTGATTTAATGTTGGATAATTCGTTATGTCTTCATACAAATAATGATAAGATGTGGTTTTAAATGAAATCAGTATATTAATTAACAATAAAAATACACTCGTTATTATAATACTTTTTTTATTAATTCTTCTTATATGAATCAAATTATTATTTTTATAATCACTTTTTGCTTTAAAAATAGCAGGACTAAAAGTCAAGTCGCTTTTTATCTGATATTCTTCATCAATCTCTATGATATGATCAACATTTTTCTCAAATAACTGAGTATTATGACTTGAAATGATTATAATTTTATCTTTTTTGATTTTCTTTAACAACAAAAGTAATTTCTTTGCAGTTTCGTCATCTAAAGAAGAAGTCGGTTCATCTAATAATAAAATTTTACTAGGTTTAAGCAAGGAGGATAATAAGTCAACTCTTTGTTTCTCTCCTCCACTTATATGACTAATTTTTTTCTTAAAAATAGTATCTATTTTCAAAAAATGAGCATATTCTTTTAATTTTTCCATATCTATTTGAGAATGAGACAATAATAGGTTTTCTTCAACAGTTAAATGATCTAAAAAATAAGGAAATTGCATTGAATAAGATACATACTCTTTTCTAAAAAAACAAGCTTGATCTATGTTAAAATCCGTCAAACGATATGATTCAAAGTACATTGCACCAGAGTCTATAGGAGACAATAATGAAATGATATTGAAAAGAGTCGTTTTTCCTCTACCGCTTTCTCCAGTAATTAAGTATATATTGTTTGAATGAAACTCATATGAAAAGTCACATAACACTGATTTTTTCTTTGTTCTATCTATCTTATAAGACTTATTAATATCTTTTAAAATCAATTTCATACTTGTTCACTTCCTTTTATACACTTTCCTAAATACATCAAAACAAAAAACAAACTAAAAGCAGTTAAAACAATAAAATAAATATTTATATCGAATAAATTGATTGAGTCTTCTAAATTCATCTTATTAGAAATATTGATAAGATATTGATTCACCTTATCTAATATGATTAAGTGAATGAAATAAGATATAGCACCAGAAACTATCACAAGTAATAAATTTTCTATGCTACGTTGAATCAATATAACCTTGTTATTCCAACCATATTCTAATTTCAATTTCCATTCCATACTACGCTTAGAATTTTCAAATTTAATAATGAAATATAGTATCCCTGTACCCATAATAAACATAAAAATAATAATAGAAATCATTAAAAACATATTGATATTTGAAAAAAGCTTAATAGATGAAACCGTAACAACTTCATCATTAAAAACAAAGGAAAAATGATTGTTGATTTCTTTTATTTGATCATTCAAATTATCTCTTACAGCAAGCAAATCACGAGAACTATCAAGCATAATTTCCACATTATACCATCCCATGTCATAAGTATTAAAATCAAAGATTTCACAACACATTTTACTGAACGAACCACTACGCATAAAAATCTTTTGATATTTATAATTATCATAATCACAGATTCCAATGACTCTTAAATGAATAGGCTGATCTGCACAACCTTCTTTTACTCCAACTACTGAATATAACTCAACATCATAATGTATCAATTGGTCTAAATTATCCAAATGATATCTATCTACCAAATATTGAGCTACTGGTAAAGATAATATAACATCATTATCATTGATAAAATTTGCATCACCATGTATTATATTCAAATAAGAGAAATCTATCATTTCATAAACATTTGTTCTTGCAGTAAAAGAATCATTAATATTATCTGATCCATCATTACAATAATATAAATAAGATTCTAATGGATATTTCCACCAGCTATGACTTCCACTACTTTCAACTTTAATATTTGGATCATTTACTCCTATTCCAAATGGCCAATCCTCATCAACATCAAATCTATATCCAACTATAGAATCATCTAATTGACAAATATCTAAAATATCATTAATGGTAAAGGTTTCCATCTTATCAGAATTATCTTTCAACACAAGAGTATCATATCCATTAAAATCATTAATATTTGTTCGAGCTATTGAATGAGATTGATTAATTAATATAAAGCTTAATGAAAATGCAGTCATTAAAAAAATCAAACAAAATTCTTTTAATAAAAAAACATAATAAATTCTCTTATAACTTATAACTATATTATATAATATTCTCTTCAAAGATACTTTTACATGATTGAAAGAATGATTATTTCTTTGTTTATGGATTATGTTATTTGATAAATGAGTCATTAAAGTATTATTTTCAATCTTTAAAACCACATCAGCATACATACTCATAAGTTTAACATTATGAGATACAACAATAACTAAACATTGTCTACTTACTTCTTTTAACATTTCAAACACATTAATACTATTTTTCTTATCTAAAAACGAAGTTGGTTCATCACAAAGCAAAATTTCAGCATTATTTAATAAAGCTCTTATAATCACAATACGTTGCTTTTCCCCACCTGATAAATAACGAACTTTTTTATTAGCATAATTTTGTAAATGATATTGCTTTAACATATCATGAATCATTTTCTCTTTTTCTTCTGAACATAGATTAACTGTATCCATAGAAATCATTAAATTCTCAAAAACTGTATAATAATCTATTAAATGAAAATCTTGATATACAAAAGAAATATTCTTATTCTCTCCTATAATATTTCCTTCATAATTATTATCTTTCCCACTTATTATATTTAATAAAGTCGATTTTCCACATCCACTAGGCCCTATAATCCCATAAAATCCTACTTCATTAAATTTGAATGATAAATTATCAAAAATAAGATTATCATCATATTTTTTTATAACATTAATGAGTTCCATTCCAATCACCCCCTTAAAAAAAGTTAAGGGATATCCCTTAACTTTGTATCAATCAGTACAATCGGTACATCCATGAGAACAAGGATTACATTTATTTGAAGTAATACTATAATAACTACCATTTGTTTTCCCTGTGATACTACCCACAACAACAGTGCCATTATAGTTTCTATTGAAACTTGATGTGTCAACATTTCCACCTGAAATATACATCGTTCCGTTTTTTAAAGTGCAAGCAATCTTAATCTTAGATGCACATCCATGTTTAGCTGTCCACCCTGCACTCCTTCCTTCAGGTACAGTCATACTTTTAGAGCCTGTAAAAGCACAACTTGTGCAAGAAGCAGCATAAACAGGGGTAATTAAAGCTACAAGTACTACTAAAAATACAATAAACGATTTCTTAATTCCTGTTAACATACACATTTTCCTTCCTTAAAATTTTTTAAATTTTCTTAATTCATCTTCTCCACTTTCTTGGCAAATTCCAAATCTAGAAGCTCCACTAACAGCTCCTGCAGCTATCACCATAGAGAATAGAGATAATAATTTAAACACCTTATACTTCATACT
>JAXJVS010000135.1:0-21603 GCA_036308445.1 Bacilli bacterium
TTAATGGTTGTATAATATGATTATACAAAAAACAAATTAAACTACAAAGAAATAAACACCTATTAATTTAATTTGTCTAGATAACAGCTGTTTTTATTATTATAAAATGTTAATCAACAAAAGACCAGCCTTCCGAGCTGACCACATTTGATGAAGCGTTTGTGAAACGTTGGCTGAGACAAATCACCATCTGGGACGACCATTGCACGGTTGAATTGAAATCTGGGCTTAAGGTCGATATTGAAAGATAAGCATAGACGCACGAAACCCTCCCAGCCATGATGGTTGAGAGGGTTGTTTTTAATTAAATACTACTATGTATTGTTCTGACATTTCTGCGAATGTTTCATCAATTTCGGCATACACTTCATTTAGTTCTTCAGCAATAATTCCTCTTACATAAGCATCTCTAAGTTCTGGCTTCTCAAGTAGCGCCCACTTCAATTGCTTATATGAATACTTGGCAAACGCTATCCATTGAGGATAATTAATGGCCATCGGATTTTTTGTGAAATATACCTTTCCGGCATTTACTGCTGTAGCAGCCGAATGGCCGATGAACAACATAGTGCTTAACTTTGGATGCTTTTCTCTATTTAAAGAAAACGGAATCGAATCTTTTATTGCATTGCCTTCTTTAATTCTCTTAATACCGTATCCTAATCTAATAATTACTTCAATAATCATTGTAGGAATGGACATGCTGCAAAAGTGAATAAAATCATATCCTTCGTAATACATTCCCTGTACAATTTCAGCAATTGTCTGTTCTTCTTCTCCGATACTTCCAAACTGGAGTAAGTTAAATAATGCCATCAAAGGCGCTGGTAACCCCATAGAAGTTGTAATGTCAGATTTGAAATGAATAATTTGCTTAGCAATTGCAGCAAAAATATCACTTTCTTTTCGGTCTGCATAGTTTTCCATAACCTGCGATACTATTTTGCCAGTTTTATCAATCGTCGTCATTTTACCAGTCAAAATATCATAGACTCCAAATATCAATCCAAGAATAGGGTCATGTCCAAGGGATAACAGTCTATGATAGTAAGCAGATAAACCAGTAACATACTCCGTAGTATGACGATTATCCTGAGCATCAAATGACACTTTGCTTACTTTTGAATTAGCAAGTTTCTCCATTTCTTCTTCTGGAAATCTTTGATTAAACCAGTCTCTTACATAATTAGAAAGCGGTCCACCTTTTAAACCATCTAGTGTTTTCTGCGGAATTCCTATAAGTAGAATATCTACAACTGCGCCTAGAATACCTGCTGCAGCACAAATAGTAATATCTATTTTATCAAGCTTATGAATGTTATTGTAATCGGTATTCAAAGCACGCAAAGCAACTTGATTCATTCTTAATTCTTCATCTGTAAAAAGAGATTCTAAATCTGTTGTTGAACCAACTTCCTGTTCAGCTTGAATACACAATTCTTCCCAAGTAGGAACTACCATAACTCTTTGAGGTTCAGGGTTAATCACTTTAGGTAAAATCTCCGTGGAGATACCTAACTCCTTCAATAGTGCTTCACTCTCAGAAATACGGGCTTCTGCCGAAGACATATCAGGTCTTTTAATTGAACTTAATTCTTTTGACTGATGATTCAAAACATTATTAAATTGTTGTTCTGTTTCAGTGTACTTGAATTTGCTCATGCCGCCTTACCCAAATCCTTCTTTAAATCTTTTATTGCTTGCGTAAGAAGAATATTTAAGCTCTGTAAATAATCGAGACGCTCTTTATCAGCATCAGCCTCGGTTTTCAATGCTTGAATAATTGCTTCATGCTTTTTCAAGGCCTCTTTATACAAGCGCTCTTTTTCTTGCCTTAATTGTTTATTTTTTAAGTGAGCAGCTAATCCTACTCCACCTGCTGCAAGGGCTGCTACCGGTGCTGCAAGTACGAACACACCTGCAACCATACCGCCGCCAACAATACTACCTGCTGCTGCAAGTCCTGATGTTATACCTGCTGCTGATAATCCTACAACAGAACCCAACCCGTAAAGTGCTGCAAAAGAACCTACTCCGCCAATACCAGCACCTAATGCTCCTGCAAGTACTTCAGGAATTGCACTTTCTCTAATTGTACGTGACTTATCATTTACCGCAGCAGCTGCTTCATTTACAACATTAACAACTTGCTGAAGCGATTCTACGCTTTGGAATACCATGTCTTTTTTCTTTTTTACATATTCACCCATAATCACACCGCCTTTTATATATTTTTATAATTCTGTAATATCAATGATTTGATTTGCCGGAATTATCACATCATCTTTTATATATAAGATTGTCATGCCCAAATCATCATGTGCTCTATCAATAACGTGTGATAACATCCATTTTTTAAGTTTCATATCATCATCAAGGTCAAACCAATCCTCGTAAGGAGGGTCTCTATACTCATCCAGTTCAAAATTGAATCGGTGAACTTGGTCAACTGTTGCATAGAAATCAACTCTGTAACTTTTTGCTTTTGTTCTCCAGAAATCTTCAACTTTTTCTGCTTGTGGAAATAATTCTCCAAGCGTCATTAAAAATTCAGGTCTTTCGTGAATGTTAGTACCATAATTGAATACATTGTCATTTGCCATGAATCCATTTACACAAAAATCGTAATAAACTCGATAAGCAACACGGTCTAACTTTTCATCTATTCCCGTCAAGAAATGGTGGCCCTTGTATTTCTCATAATCAATGTCATAAGTATTTCCATTACATTTCACGAGCTTATTTGGAATATCAAATGTGACACCTGCTTTTTCTAAAAACTTCTTTAAGATGGTTTCTTTAGAAAGAACACTTTGTAAATTCATCAAACCATTATCTTTAATCTCGTGACATTCATCAAGTGAACCTACAACATGAAACGCCATCAGCCTCAACCCAGAGATATCAACTGATTTTATTCGTTCAATATTTCGGCACCAAAATGTCTCAAAGTCATTCACACAATTTATAATTCTCTCTGTGATGTACTCATCAGGAGTCATGCCCATAAAATCAAGAACGAAATAGTATGCTGCATCACAAGTTCTTAAATCAAAATCCATGAAAATTCCTCCTTCCATAACATCTAATCCACTGCATGCAAAATTGCCGACAGTCGAGTTGCCGGATTAGACAACATCTAAATCACTCACTCAAATTGAGTTTACACCCTGGATAACATCTATCCTAGTGCCACAACCCCTGACATCTAATCCACAGCCTAAACCCTACCACTCTTTTTCTGTTCCCCGGCAAATTCGCTTAGTGGATATGTTTCCATATAAGAAAACCGAGCTTTTCGCAAGGCTCCTCTGATGATGCTCACCTCACAAAAAGCCCGGAAATACGCCACTTTTTGGCTCTTATTTATCTTTTCCTGACAGCAAACACACCGTCTCAATATGATTTGTATGAGGAAACATATCTACTGGTTGACACTTAATAACTTGATATCCTTCTTTTTGTAGATAATCTATATCTCTTGCTTGAGTAGATACATCACAAGAAATATATACGATTTTAGAAGGTGATAAGGTCACTAATTGATTTAAAAAGACTTCCGAACATCCTTTTCTTGGAGGATCCACCATAACAACATCAATATGTATTCCTTTTTTAGCAAAATCAACCATAAATTCACCAGCATCCTGAGCATAAAACTCAACATTATCAATATGATTTCTCATAGCATTATTCTTAGCATCAAGAATAGCTTCCTCTACAACTTCTACTCCATAAACTTTCTTTACTTGAGAAGCACAAGATAAAGCTATTGTACCGATACCACAATAAGCATCAATAATAACATCATTTTTATTAAAAGAAGCAAATTCTATAGCTTTTGAATAAAGTTTTTCCACTTGAACTGGATTAATCTGATAAAACGATTTTAAAGAAATACGATAATTCAGACCTAATAAAGTATCTTCAATATATCCTTCTCCAAATAATACAACTTCTTTTTCACCTAAAATAACATTATCATTTCTTGGATTAATATTTTGAATTATTGTTCTAATGTTAGGAAATTCTTTTTTTAATCTATTAACAATCTTAAAAATATGAGGAATTTTCTTATTATTTGAAATAAGAACTACCATCATTTCTTTAGTATAATATCCTTGTTTTGTTAGAATATGTTTAATATTACCTGTATGCTTTATTTTATCATATGGTTCAATATGATATTCTTTCATTAATTCTCTTATTCTATTTACAACTTTATTAGATTCTTCATTTTGAATATAACATAAATCCATCGGGATAATATCATTAGAATGTTGTTTATAAAAACCAGTAACAATCTCACCATTGACTTTTCCCACTGGAACCTGCACTTTATTACGATAAAACCAAGGTTCTTCCATCATTAAACATTCATTAACTTCAACATCACAATGACCAATTCTTGTTAAAACATCTTTTACTCTTTTTGTTTTAAATCTTTGTTGTTCACTAAAAGATAAGTGCTGCAAGTGACAGCCTCCACATTGTTTAAATAAAGGACATCGAGATTCAACTCTATCATCAGACTTTTCAATAATATCAATCAATCTACCAACTGCATAGTTTTTTAAAACCTTAATGATTTTAATATTTCCTTTCTCATGTATTAACATATTTTTAACAAATACAGGAAAACCATCAATTTTTACTACACCCATTCCATCATGTGTATAATCTATACATTTTCCAATAAAATAATCATTCTTTTTCATATAATCTCCTAAAAAAAACGAGCAAAGCTCGTTTATTCTTCTGTATCATTTAAAGTAGCTTCTGCTTTATTTTTGCTATCTTCATCTTTTACTGATGCATAAGTATAAGAGAAACTATCCTTACTATGATGTTTTGTACCATAGATAGGGAAATCTTCTGAATTTTCAGATAATAAGTAAAGCTGACAATCATATTGAGCTTCATTTTTTATATAACCAAATAACTGGCTATAAGTATTACCATCATCTTTTTCAATCCCCACATTTTCATCCAAAGTTTTGACAGTTTCCTCAGCAATCTTTTTAGCTGTTTTTGTACTCATACCTTCTTTAAAAGTAATATCTACTTTAACTTCTTTACATACTATTTCAATAGTTAAATCAGTAATATCAGAATATTTATCTTTCATAACTGTAATAGTTTCATCTTTAGCATCACTACTAATAGCAGTAATACCATCACAACGATTTCCAAATACCGGTCCATCATTATTAGTTAAAAAGAAGATATACCCTAAGAAAATAACACCAACTAGTACAAATACCAATAAAATAATTTGCCATGGTTTTATTTTCTTCTTTTTCTTTGCCATATCTACTTCCTCAACTTCTTCGATATCTATTTTTTCTGTATTTTCTTTAGACTTTTCAATAGTAGAATTATTCACTTCTACAATATCATCTTCAAATTCATCATCAAAATGAAATCTTTTTGCCATAATCTAACCACCATTTCTTATATAACTATACCATAATTCATATAAATCGTAAATACTTCACTCCTTTACTATATCATATTAAAATCAATTTCTCAACCAAAAGAAAACAGCCGCATTATAATGCAGCTGCTCTTTCTTTTAATAATTGAATTAAAATCTGATTTGTTTTAGATGGATTAGCTTGACCGCCTGTTTTCTTCATAATTTGTCCAACTAAGAATCCCACAGCTCTATCTTTACCATTAGCAAAATCAATAATAGATTGTTGATTATTATCTAATACTTCATTAATAATTTTTGTTAATTCTTCAGGATTAGAAATCTGTTTCATATGCTTTTCTTCAATAATAATTTCTGGATCCTTACCTTCCTTCATAATGAGCTCGAATACTTTTTTAGCTTGTTTCGATGAAATTGTTTCATCTTGAATAAAATTAATCATTTTTGCTAAATAAGTTGGAGTTAAAGCTGTATCAGCCAATTCTTTATTTTGTTTATTTAAATAAGCTAATACTTCTCCTAATAACCAGTTACATACTAATTTATAATGTTTACATTCTTTAATTGTATCATTAAAGAAATCTGACATTTGTTTAGTAGAAACAAGATTTTTAGCATCAATGGCAGGAATATCATATTCATTAATATATAATCTTTCTCTTTCATCAGCCATCATAGGTAATGATTCTTTAACATTTAAAACCCAATTATGATCCAATCTGACAGGAATAATATTTGGTTCAGGATAATATTTATAATCTACTGCATCACCCTTAGCACGCATCACTACAGTTTCTTTTAAAGTTTCATCAAAACGTCTTGTTTCTTGTAATACTTCTCCACCTTGAATTAATACTTTTTCTTGTCTTAAAGCTTCAAATTCTATCGCTTTTTGAACATTAGAAATAGAATTTAAGTTCTTAATTTCAGTTCTTGTTCCAAACTTGTCACTACCATATGGACGAATTGAAATATTAACATCACAGCGCATAGAACCTTCTTCTAATTTAGCATCAGATACTTCAGTATATAAGAAAATTTGTCTTAACTTTTCAAGATAAGCAGCAGCTTCGGCACCGCTTCTAATATTAGGTCTAGTAACGATTTCAATTAGTGGAATACCAGCTCTATTATAATCAATTAATGAATAATCACTAAAGTGTAATTGTTTGGCTGTATCTTCTTCCATATGAAGTCTTTCAACTTCAATTCTTTTTGTTTTACCATTCACCTCAATATCAATATAACCATTTCTACCTATAGGTCTTTTATCCTGAGTAATCTGAAATCCTTTAGGCAAATCAGAATAATAATAATTTTTTCGATCAAAACATAATAATTCATCAATTTCCATATGTAAAGCATGACATACTCTTAATGCAAATTCTACACCTCTTTTATTCAATACCGGCATAGTACCTGTCATACCCATATCCACTTCATTAATCATCGTATTTGGCTCTTTACCAAATGTTACTGGTGAGGCAGAAAACATTTTAGAATTTGTTTTAAGCTCACAGTGTACTTCTAAACCAATAACTTGTTCAAAATTCATCTTCTACCCCTCCCTACTATATTGATTCTTAAATCCTAATACATTTTCTAATGCATAAGATACATTTAATACTGTTTGTTCTTCAAATACTCTACCCATTAAATTAACAGCGATAGGCATACTATCAACAAAACCAGTAGGTAAAGTTAAACTTGGTGTACCAGCAAAGTTCCCTAGAGCTAAATGATTTTCTAAGATAATATATTCATCACTTAATCTATCATCATTAGCCTCATCAACTAATGGTGCTACACTACCACTATTAGGAGTTAAAATAATATCATAATTATCATAAATCTTATTTAACTCTTCTACTACAATTCTTCTTACTCTTTGAGCTTTTCTAAACATCTTTTCTTGATTTTCAGTTGCTAAAGCAAGATTTCCTAAAATAAAACGTCTCTTGATATGATCACCAAAGCCATGAGTTCTAGAATTAATCATAACTTCATCAGTTGTTTTACCATCTTGTCTATCACCATATTTAATACCATCTAAACAAGAATGATTACTTGTTGCTTCTGCATTAGAAATAATTGTATATGTAGGTAATAAACATCTCAATAATGTTTTTTCCATTTCTACTTCTTCAACAATAGCTCCTAAATCCTTTAACTTATTAATAACCATTTCAAAGTTTGCTTTAATCTCTTTATTTCTAATTTCATCACTGACTGTTTTCAAAACAGCAATTTTCATTCCTCTTATATCATCAGATAAATTATCCAAATAATGAGGAACTTCTTTAAAACTAGAAGTCATATCTCGATTATCTCTACCTGCCATTGCTTCAATAACAATTGCCATATCTCTCACATTTCTCGTAAATGCCCCAACATGATCTAAACTTGAAGCATAAGGAATAACACCATAGCGAGAAATTCTTCCCCAAGTTGGTTTAAAGCCTACTATCCCACAAAAACCAGCTGGTTTTCTGATAGAATCTCCTGTATCACTACCTAATGAAAATGGTACTAATCCACTGGCAACAACAGCCGCACTACCTCCAGATGATCCACCTGCAATTCTTCTTGAATCCCAAGGATTATAAACTGGACCTGTTAAAGCAGACTTGTTAGTTCCTCCCATAGCTAGTTCATCCATACTAGCTTTACCGACTAATCTAACTCCACTTTTGTTTAATAAATCAACAACATGTGCATTATATACTGGAACATAGTCTTCTAACATTCTACTAGATGCAGTTGTCTTAATTCCTTTAGTATTATAATTATCTTTTAAAATAAATGGAATCCCGTCTAATAAATTATTAAATTCTATACTTTCTAAATTTTTCATTGCTTCATCTTTAGTAATAGTTACAAAAGCATTTAATCTTTTTTGTTGTATTTCAACTTCTTTAAATAATTCTTCATAATATTCTTTAATACTTAATTCTCCACTTTTAAATAATTCGTGAAGTTCTTCAATCGTATATGCAACCATTATCCCACCACCTTTGGCACTTTAATTTGATGATCTAAAACGCTCTTAGCATTTTTTAAACCATCTTCTCTACTAATCACATGATCAGGTTCATCTTCTCTTAAATAAGTCATTTCAATTTCATAAGGAAAAGCCATAGGTTCTACATCAGTAGTATCAATAGCCTCTAAAGCTTTAACGTGATTCATAAACACATTATATTCCTCTACTAAAGCAGGCATTTCTTCATCACTTACATCAAACATAGTCTTTAAGCCTAACTTCTTTAACATTAATTCTGTTTCGTTCATAATATCCTCCTAATCCATAAATGAAGTCACTGGATTTTCTCCCTGATTTTTAATAATAACAGCCATTAATTCATCTTGTGAATAAACTAACACCTTAATAGTAAAATCATTAGAAAATCTAGAACTAATATTATTTTCTAACACTGAAGTCAAATATAAAACCTCAGTATAAGTCTTAATATTCAAATGTGCCTCAATTGTCATTGATTGAATCTTATCATCAATGTATTTTCCAACACCAGTAATACTAGAAGATTCAACAGAAGCCTCTTTTAGATTATTCTTAATTGTTACAAACTCATTATAAGTCGTTGGATCTAGTTTTTTAGCAGTAGAACTAGTAAAAATAACATTCTGATGATTAACTTCAGTTATTTTACCAACACTTCCATTACAATATGCTTTTAAAATATAATTTCCATCAAGAGAACTTTTTGAAGCATCAGTTGCTTTATATACCGCTATCACAACAGGTACTTCTCTAACTTCTTCTAATCCTTCCATTTCTTGTATTGCTTTATATAATTTATCAATACATCTTTCTCCAAAATCCTTTAAAGTATTATCAGTGATCGAAGTCTGCAAATCATTTCCATCCACTCTTTTTGGATCTAATATTACAGCAAAAGAAACACCAGCTAACTGATATCCATTCGCATTTTTTTTGTAATAATCTTGCTCATGAATATCTTCTATCATATCCAAACCACTCATACCTTGAATTTTTTCATTTTTTTCAGGTTCTAATGAATAAGGATGATCACTACTATTATAATAAGATTTCAATTCTTTATTTTCATCTAATGATAAATATTGTCCTTCACTCATATAATAGGAAGACATTGAAAAATGATCACCAGATAAAATTTGCAAACCTCTACCAATAGTCATTAAATCACTCGTTCCAGAAAAACTCAAATAATGATTAGTTCTTGAATCATTTGAATCAATCTTAATCATTTTATAATAAGATTCACTTGTATTTTCAATTTCAACTGAATCATTAGAAACTTCAACAGTTTCTTTTGCCTGCTGACAGCCAACCAATAGAACTAAAACCATTAAACTTAATAATACTTTTTTCATTGATTAACCTCCTTTTCAAATTCTTCTTCAGTCAATACAGTAATCCCTAATTGTGTTGCTTTTTCTAACTTACTTCCTGCATCACGTCCACAAATCAAATAATCTGTCTTTTTAGAAACACTCCCAGTAACATTAGCTCCTAATCTTGTTAAATATTCTTTAACCTGTTTTCTTGTCATTTTTTCTAATGTACCTGTAACACAGACAGTTTTACCATTAAAAATACTATCAGCAATTAAGCTTGTATCTTTTAAATAAGTCATATTTAAACCTAATTCTTTTAAATGATTTAATAATTCTATACTTCTTTCATCATTTTTAAACTGATTTAAAGACCTAACAATTGTTTCACCAACATCTTTAATTCTAATAAGCTGATATTCACTTGCATTTAATAAATCATCCATTGTCTTAAAATGAGAAGCGAGCAAATCAGCCATCTTAGCACCAATTCCTTTAATCCCTAATCCAAACAATAATTTTTCTAAAGAATTCTTTTTACTTCTTTCAATCGCTTCGATTAAATTATCCATTGATTTTCTTCCAAAGCCTTCAATATCTATGATTTCTTGCTCATATTGTGCTAAATGATAAATATCGTCTATTGTTTTTACAAAACCAAGATTATAAAATTGTTCAACAATTTTTATACCTAATCCTTCTATATTCATTGCATCACGTGAAGCAAAATGAATAATCTTTTCTATTTTTTTAGAATCACAGTGTTCATTTAAGCAATAATAAGCAGCCTCATTATCTTTTCTAACCAATGGAGTACCACATCTTGGACAAACTTTAATCATTTCAAAAGGAACTTCATTTCCTTCTCTTCTTTCTTTCAATGATTTAACAACCTCAGGAATAACATCACCAGCTTTACGAATAACAACATAATCGCCAACACGAATATCTTTATTTTTGACATTATCTTCATTATGAAGTGTTGCTCTTTGAACAGTACTTCCAGCTACTCTCACAGGTTCCAATACGGCATTAGGAGTAATCTGACCTGTACGCCCAATTGTAAAAATAATATCTTTTAATTTTGTAACAACTTCTTCAGCAGGAAATTTATAAGCTATCGCCCATTTAGGAACTTTAGCTGTAAACCCCAATCTTTCCTGCTTACTCAAATCATTCACCTTAATAACAATACCATCGATTTCATAAGGTAATGAATCTCTTTTTTCTGTCATTTCTAATATAAAATTCCATACCTCTTTTATATCCTTACATACTCTTGTATAAGGATTAACTTTAAACCCTAACTTTTGAATAAAGTCTAAAGCTTCCTTATGTGTTGATACATCCATATCCAAAGCCATAGGAACATGATACAAGAAAGCGTCTAATTTCCTCTTTGCAGCAATTGTAGAATCCAACTGTCTTACACTACCAGCAGCAGCATTCCTTGGATTCGCAAATAATTCTACCCCTTCTTGTTTTCTTTTTTCATTTAATTCATGAAATGATTTTTTAGGCATAAAAATTTCTCCACGCACTTCCAAATCATCTAAATAATCGACAGTTAATGGAATAGATTTAATCGTTTTAACATTATGAGTAATATCTTCGCCTATAGTACCATCACCTCGAGTAGCACCATAAACAAGATGACCATCCTCATAAACCAAAGAAACAGCAAGACCATCTATCTTCAATTCACAAACATACTCAACATTTAATACATCTTCATGAACTCGTTTATCAAAAGCAATTAAATCATCTTCATTAAAACCATTTCCTAATGATAACATCATTCTTTGATGTTCAATCTTTCTAAACCCTTCTAAAACTTCTCCTCCAACCCTTTGGCTTGGAGAATCTGATGTTAACCATTCAGGATGAGCATTCTCAATACTTTGCAGTTCCTGCATTAAACGATCATATTCTTGATCGCTTACAGTTGGATTATCTAAAACATAATATTGATAATTATATTCGTTTAATAATTTCTTAATTTCTTCTAATCTTTCAAATGTCATTTCAAACACTCCATTTCATTTGAACATTATAACAAAAATAGAAATTAAAAGAAATATAAATATAAAAAAAGACTATAAATATGTTTTACACATTTATAGTCTGAAAAAATTAAATTAAAGTTAATGAATAGAAATAGAAAATAAATACAATATCTAATATCCAAACAACTTTATTAACTTCTTTAGCTCTACCAGCTGCAGCCATAGCAACACCATAAGTAATAAATCCTAAAGCAATACCATTAGAGATTGAATAAGTTAATACCATAGCAATAACTGTAATAAATCCAGCTGCTGTATAAATAAAGTCATCCCAATCAACTCCACCTAATTGTTGAGCCATCATAATACCAACAACAACTAATGCAGGAGCAGTAACTGAACTAGTAGCAACAGATAAAATTAATGGAGAAATGAAAACTGATAAAGTAAATAGAACACCAGTAGTTACAGCTGTCAAACCAGTTCTTCCACCAACTCCAACACCTGAAGTAGATTCAACAAAAGATGTTACAGTAGAAGTTCCTAGAATAGCACCTGCAACAGTTCCAATAGCATCAGCTAACAATGCTTTTTCAGCATTTTCTAGTTCACCTTCTTCATTAACTAATCCACAGCTATTTCCAACAGAAATCAATGTACCAGCTGTATCAAAGAAGTCCACAAATAAGAATGAGAAAATAACAATGAAACAATTAAAAGGATTACTGAATAATTCTCCAAAACCTTGAGCAAATGCTCCAAAAGTAGAAATTTCGAAATTAGTATTAAATACTGTTTCAGGTAAAGCAGGCATTCCTTCAATTCCCATGAAACCAAGTACTAAACCAATTACAGCAGTAATGACCATACCAACAAAAACACCACAAGGTACTTTCTTTACAACTAAGAAAATAGTTAGTAAAATACCAAAAACAGCTAACAATACAGATGGATCAGTGACATTTCCTAAAGCTACAAAAGTAGAAGCATCACCTACAATTATAGCAGCATTCTTCAATCCAATAAAAGCAATAAAGAAACCAATACCAGCCCCAATAGCTTGTTTTAACTGTTTTGGAATAGCATTAATGATGTATTGGCGAAGTCCAGTAACCGAAATGACTAAGAAAAATAATCCAGATACAAATACAGAAGCCAAACCAGCTTGCCAAGAATAACCCATTGTTAAAACAACAGTATAAGTAAATAAAGCATTTACTCCCATACCTGGAGCTAAAGAAACAGGATAATTAGCTAATAGCCCCATAACAATAGAAGCGATAGCTGCAGATACTGCAGTAGCCATAAACACAGCTTGAGTATCCATTCCTGCATCACCTAAAATAGCTGGATTAACAGCTAGAATATAAGCCATCGCAAGGAATGTTGTTAAACCTGCTAACATTTCAGTTCTAACATTTGTTTTCTTTTCATTTAATTTAAAGATTTTGTCTAACATATATACCTCCCTATAAAACAAGTTCTATTTTACTTATTTTTTTATGTTTGACAAGAGAAAACAAAAAAATCCAGAAATTAACTAGATTTTTTATATAAAACAGTCATTAATTTAACAACTTATGTATAGCTTTATGATTAGCCATTAAAGTTTTAATACCATGAGGCATTGAAAAAGCAACATCAATCATTTTTCCATTCACTTTTACAACGACTCCTTTTCCAAAAATATCATGTTCAACCATATCTCCAGTTAACCATTCATCAACATGATTATCTCCAATCATCTCTTCAATAGTAGGAGTCATTCTTATAAAATTCTTTGTTTTATTTTTTGAAGGAGTTCCAACATGTTCAACTTTATCGCTACCAATTTCATCAATAAATCGTGAAGTTATCTTTGGTGATTTTGAAATATAGCTATATCCTTGACTATCAGTTAAATATAAAGCTTTTTTAGCTCTAGTAAAAGCAACATACGCTAATCTTCTCTCTTCTTCCAATCCTTCATCACCATCATCACTCAATGATCTAAATGAAGGAAAAATATCTTCACTTAATCCTACCACAAAAACATAATTAAACTCTAATCCCTTAGCCATATGAATAGTCATTAAAGTTACATATTCTTCATCATTAATTTCGTCAGTTGAAGTATATAAAGCAATATCTTGAAGATAATTTTCAAAAGTAGCTGTATCAGGGTTATTTTTTTCATAATTCATTATAGAATTCTGTAATTCTTGTATATTCATTATTCGATTATCATCTTGATCATTTTTCAGCATATCGATATAACCAACATCATTTAACAAGATTTCTAGTATCTCTGGTAAACTTTTCTTTGAACTCTTTGCTTTTTCTATCGCACCAATAAATAATTTTAATTCTTTTTTTACTTTAGCGGATAAACCAATAGAATCACTAAATAAAGAAATAGCTTCATAACAGCTTATCCCATGCTGAATTGCACATAATTGTATTTTCTCAATTGTTCTATTCCCTATTCCTCTCGCAGGAACATTAATAATTCTTTCAAAAGATAAATCATCATTCAATACCATTAAACGGATATAACTTAAAGCATCCTTGATTTCCTTACGATTAAAGAACTTTAATCCACCAAAAATACGATAATCAATTTGTTTTTGAATCAATTTTTGTTCAATCGGTCTTGATAAATAGTTAGCACGGTATAAAATCGCAAAATCATGATAATTAATACCTTCAGTTTTACTAATAATGTCTTCAATTTTATTAGTAATAAACTCAGCTTCTGCTTCCTCATCAATTCCTGAATAATGAACAATTTTTGAACCTTCCTCCAACTCACAGAACAATTCTTTTTCAAGTCTGTTTTTGTTTTTTCTTATTAAATTGTTAGAAATATCCAAAATATTTTGCGTAGATCGATAGTTTTGATCTAAAATAATAGTTTTTGTACGAGGATAATCTTTCTCGAAGTCTAATATATAATTAACATTACTTCCTCTAAAAGAATATATTGTCTGATCAGGATCACCTACTACACACAAAGTCGACTTACCAGACAACATTAACACCAACTTATAATCAATTTCACCAACATCCTGAAATTCATCAACATGTATAAATTGAAAACGATTTTGCCATTTTTCTAAAATCTCTGGAAAGTTTTCAAAGATCTCTAATGTCTTTAACAACAAATCATCAAAATCCAACATATAATGTTCTTCTTTATATTTCTCATATTCTTTATAGACTTCTGCCTTTTTGATTTCTCCAGCATAATTACCTGCAAAATCTCTAGCATTGTCTGGATTCACTCTTGCCATCTTCATACTAGAAATATAATTCAAACAGCTTTTATAACTTATGACTTTTGCATCTATATTCATATCTTTAAACATTTTCTTTAATAAAGACTTTTGATCTTCTTCGTCCATAATAATAAATTGTGAAGGATATCCTAAAACTCTTATGTTTTGTCTTAATATTCTTACACATAAAGAATGAATTGTACATATCAACGTTCCTAAAGCATCTACTCCCAAGATATTTTCAACTCTTTTTTTCATTTCATTAGCTGCCTTATTAGTAAAAGTAATTGCTAAAATAGAAGAAGGATGAACTCCAATTTCCTCAATAAGATAAGCTATTCGATAAGTTAAAACTCTAGTCTTACCACTTCCAGCACCTGCAATAATTCTCAAATGTGAATTCAAATACATAGCTGCCTCAGCCTGTTTCTTATTTAATACTTCATATAAATTCATTTTATCTCCTCCTATCTCAAAATTGTATGTACATTATAATACAAATCATATCAAACATAAAGAAAAGATTGATTCAATTGAGAATCAATCTTTGTTTTTATTTAACTGTAATTAACTCTAAATAATTAGTTTGTCCTTCAACACCTGGAGTACCACCAGTAACTAAAATTTGTTCACCAGCTTCAACACCATTTTCTTTAGCAATAACTTCTGCTAAATTGATTAAACCTTCAGTTGTATCCATATGTTTACACTTAACAGTTTTAACACCCCAATGAAGAGCTAACTTTCTCATTGTTTCTCCTCTAGGAGTCGCTGCAATAATAGGACATTCAGGTCTATATCTAGACATCTTTTTAGCAGTAAATCCTGATTCAGTAAATGCTACAATAGCAGCAACATTAAACTTATTTGCAATTTCAGCAACTGACATACAAATAGCTTCAGAAGTATCTGTAGAAGCAGTTCTAACAGCTTTTCTATGTAATGAAGCATAATCTAAAGTAGATTCAGTCTTAACAGCAATCTTATTCATTACCATTACTGCTTCTTCAGGATATTTACCTTGAGCAGATTCACCAGATAACATGATTGCATCAGTACCATCATAAATTGCATTAGCAACGTCACTTACTTCAGCACGTGTTGGTCTTGGATTTTCTTGCATAGATTCTAACATTTGAGTTGCAGTAATAACAACTTTACCAGCTGCTTTACATTTCTTAATTAATTCTTTTTGAATTAATGGTACATCTTCAGCAGGAACTTCAACACCTAAGTCACCACGAGCAACCATAATACCATCAGCAACTTTGATGATTTCATCCATTTTTTCAACACCTTCGCTATTTTCGATTTTAGCGATAACTTGAATACCTGGTTTACCATTTTCAACTAAAACTTTTTTTACATCTAATACGTCTTGAGGACGACGAACAAATGATGCGGCAATAAAGTTAACATCTTGTTGACATCCAAATTCAATATCAGCTCTATCTTTATCAGAAATAAATTCAAAACCTAATTCAATTCCAGGAACATTAATACCACGTTTGTTTTTTACTTTACCATCATTTGCACAGACACAAACAATATCAGTTCCTTCAACATGATCAACTAATAATTCAACTTGACCATCGTTAACCAAGATAAAACCACCTGGTTTAACATCTTTATACAAATCTTTGTAAGTAATAGTAAAACGATCAGCAGTTCCTTCGATATCTTCAACGCAAATAACAGAGACTTGACCTTTTTTGAATTCTGTTACTCCACCTACGAAATCACCAGTACGAATTTCAGGACCTTTAGTATCTAATAGTATTGCTACATTAGTACCTAACTCAGCATTTACTTCACGCATAGTTTGCATTTTTTTACCATGTTCTTCATAATCACCATGAGAAAAGTTACAACGCATAACATTCATACCAGCTTTAACTAATTTTTTTAACATCTTAGGATTCTCAGAAGCTGGACCAATTGTACAAACAATTTTTGTTTTCTTCATTTTATCTTTAATCATACCTATCTCCTATACCATCTAATTTTATATTAACGAATTACTAGAACAAACGAAGTCCTAAAGCATCTTCGTAAATATCATGATCAACTTTACGTTTATGACTTAATACTTCTTGGATTGGCAATCCTACAATTTCACCTTTAACAGTACTCATGCAAAGACCACCTTTTCCTTCCATTAATAATTTAACGGCATGTATACCCATACGAGAAGCTAAAACTCTATCTTGAGCAGTTGGACTTCCTCCTCTTTGCATATGTCCTAACACATTTGCACGAGTTTCAAATCCAGTTTCAGCTTCAATACGTTTTGCTAAAGCGTGAACATCAGTAATATGTTCAGTAATAACAATAATTGCATGCTTCTTATCAGAAGCTTTAGATTTTTTCATATCTTCAATAATTTTAGCTTCATCATAACCAATTTCGCTTGTAATAATTAATTCAGCACCACAAGCAAGACCAGCATAAACAGCTAAATCACCACATCTTCTTCCCATTACTTCAAGAATAGTACATCTTTGATGTGATCCTGATGTGTCTCTTAATTTATCTAATGCATCTACAATAGTATTTAATGCAGTATCAAAACCAATAGTATAATCAGTATCAGGAATATCATTATCAATAGTTCCTGGAATACCAATACAATTAACACCCATTTCTGTAAGTTTTAAAGCACCATTATAGCTACCATCTCCCCCAATAACTACTAATGCTTCCATACCTACTTTTTTCATTTCTTCAATAGCTTTTTTACGAACTTCTACATCTTTGAATTCAGGAAAACGAGCTGATTTCAAAAAAGTACCACCTACATTTAAGTAATTTCGTGTACTAGTACTATCGAACTTAATAAAGTCACCTTCATATAACCCTTTGTAACCTAATCTTACACCATAAATATCAATTCCGTTGTTAAGACAAGTTCTAGTTACAGCTCTAATTGCTGCATTCATTCCTGGAGCATCCCCACCAGAAGTTAAAACTCCAATACATTTAACCATTTTTTCATTCACCTCTCTATAAATGTCTACACTTATATAATTATTTTATCACAATCATTGTTCTTTATCTATACTTTCTTTTTGATAATATTTCATAATTCTTTATTCGTCAAGTGTTATTTCTTTACATAGCGCTTTCATTTTTAAAATTAATGTTTTGGCTTTCATTTCATCACCTTTTTTTATAGTATAGACCTTTTGAAGATCTTTAAAACCATAAAAGCTAGTAAAAAAAGTTGGTAAATGATTTAAAAGTCGATACGATAGAATTGTTAACAAAATCTCATCACGACTATACGGTGTCACATTTTCTTCACCAATACCATCAAGAACCAAATATGGAACATCCATCAACCCAGTCCAATCTATAGTTTTTTCATTTTGAAAACTTGCTTTCAAATCTACTAAATATGTAGGAAAATGTATAAAACCAACAAGATTTCCTTTTTTTGCTAAAGCATTCATTAAAGCAGCCATCAGAATTGTTTTTTCACTACTATAATTTTCACTATGGATAAACAATCCTGATTCTTTAGGCTCTTTAATATACTTCATTATTTCCATAAATGCTCTTTGAGCTAATTTACTCATTTCATTAATCTTTTTACTAGAAACCAATGTTTCCAGATCAGTCAATAAAACGTCATCTTTCATGTTTCTAACCACAAAATGATTTAAAACTTCTTGAGAAGCACTATAATAATGACAATTCATCATATCAAGACTAACATCATCGTGATAAACCAACTGTTTTACTATTCCTTTATTTTCTTTAGGACAGTATTCTAATCCGCGGCAGCCAGCACATTGTTTTTTATCTTCAGTATAATCAATAAATTCTATCCAATAGTCATTCAAATAACTTTCAGGTAAATGATTTTCTTTTAAAAATTCTTTTACATACTCATTTTTAGACAATTGATATAAACTCTCTCTCTTCTTTTCTTCTAATCCCTGAATATGTATAACATCAGAAATTTTTATCATAATTTACCCTCCTTTAATTCATTAAATAACTTTTCAAATTCCTCATCTATATTTTCACTATGTGACTGTTCTTCTTTTACATCAAGAACTTCTTCCATACTTTCATTTTTATTTTTTATTGCTTCTTCATAAGCCTGTTTAACATTTACAATATTCTTTCTAGCCCAAGAAGAACCAATCGCTTCACAATACCCTCTAGCCAATCTATTCTCATTAGTTCCTAATACATATTCAATCAAAACATTAATAACAGCTGGTTTCAAACCTAACTGAACCATTAATGTTTCAACAATCATAAGATCATGAAATACTGGTTCTTTTCCACCCTGTTTTTCTTTTAATAATTCATAAGGTGTTACAGTTTCTAAGTATCTTAAATGTTGCATTAAAGGAGTAGAACTATTATCATTCATTTTATACTGTAAAGGTTGTTTATGATAAACTTCATTAAGCTTAGAAGAATGATCTATATCATGATATTTCTTTGCGTTATTTCTTAATAATTGTATATCAATTTTATTCTTCACTATAGAATCTTTAACAATTGATACCATTGATAATACATCTATTGAATAAACAACAGCCAATTGTTTAATCAATTCTTCATCTTCCTTATTAATAATTGATCTAGGAACCTGATAATTTCTTAATTCTTTATAAAAAATATCCATGTCATAATCAACACTAACATTTTGAGATGCCTTTTCATCAAATTCTTCCTTCAACAATAAGACTCTTCCTTTTTTCTTTTGCAAATCAACATTAAAAACCTCCTGAAAAGAAGAAGTTACTTCTTCATAACTATCAGTATTTTCTATTGTCTTCTTGAAATAATCTTTTGTTTTATCAAAATCTTCTTGACCCAATGCTTCGTATAACATAGTTTGTAATAATTGATTTTTAAAAAACATACGAAGAGATAATGGTGATTGCACTTGGAACAAATAAATCGTATCATCATCATTTCTTACAAAAGTCCTTAACAAGCCAATCCCTTCTAATGATTGAATATATTTTTCTAAGTCTATTAAACTTATAGTAAGAAACGACATCAATCTAGAAAAAAAGCAAGGCTGTATAAAACGTTTCATCCTTTTTCCTTCTGCTACTAAAGTCATATAAAGATTCAAAGCATGAGAACCAATTATAGGCTGATATAATAAATATAAAGTATCAATTTGCACTTCATCTAAAGGATATTGATTTTCAACCTTATATAAATCACTTAAATAAATTCTCACTCTTAATCACCTCTAATACTGATTCTATATTTTTAAACAATTCCTCAAAATACACACGATTATCTATAACATAATCTGCTTTATTTTTTTTATCTTCAATAGACATCTGTTTTCCAACTAAAAATTCAGCTTGTTCAAAAGATATCTTATTTCTTTCTTTTAATCTTTCTATCTGCAATTGCTTATCAACATAAACAACTATAATTTTATCACATAGATATTCCAAATGTGCCTCATAAAGCAAAGGAATATCTAAAAATATTAGTTTTTCTTTACTTTTTTCTATCCCTTGTTTCAAACACTTCACAACATAAGGATGAACAATATTTTCTAATTTCTTTTTAGCAGCACTATCATTAAAAACAATATTACCTAACTTTTTTCTATCTATATTATTATTTTCATCAAGACAATCAAATTCTTTAACAACCTGATAATAACATTCATTTCCTTTTATATAGGCATCATGAGTTATCTTATCAGCATCTAAAACAATATACCCATGCTGTAAAAGATAATTAGTAACAGTAGATTTACCAACTGCAATAGAACCTGTAATCCCTACAACGAATGTCATACTAGTTTCTCCTTAATCTTAAGCATTAATTCAATACACTTCAAAGAATCTTCATGAGACATCAAAGGACTCTCTATTTCAATAAATCCTAAACATCTATGTACTTCTTCTATCTCGCTATAGAAATCATCATTATCGTAAGGTAGATAACCTGTAAATGATTCTCCATTATTAAATTCAACAAGTGCTTCTTGAGGTCGATAAAAAGGAGAAACAGTAACAGTACCTTTAGACCCGTAAATTTTCATTGTTTTTTCTTTACTTTGAATCATTGAACATTCAATAAATGCAGTTTGTCCACTTTCAAAAGTCATTTCAATCTTATCATCAACATCAACATTATATTTCTTTTTATAATCAACTCTCATTTCTTTGACTTCGCTTTTAATAAATTGCAGTATTGATGCTATATTATAAATACCACAATCGTATAAAATGCCACCTTGTTTTTCATCATATAAATAATGATTTTTCATATATGGAACATCATTACAAAAAGATGTTTCAATTCTTAATATATCACCAATAACATTATCATCCACTAACTTTTGAATTTGTTTTGTCATCGGAATAAAACGTGTCTTCATTGCCTCCATCAAGAAAGTATGTTTTTGTTTAGATAGTTCAATTAATTCTTGTAATTCACTATAATCAAGAGTTATTGGTTTTTCGCACAAAACAGCTTTATTTCTATTTAAAGCTTCTTTAATCCACTGATAATGCATTCCATGTGGTACAGCAATATAAACAACATCTATCTCATCATCATCTAA
>JAXJVS010000136.1:0-7143 GCA_036308445.1 Bacilli bacterium
ATTTAAAGAAGAACCATTGACAGTCTTAGAAGGAGTGTTTCCTTTCTTAAACCATCCTGTTACAATTCTATCTTCAGGAACATTATTACCAGGTGATACATATGGATAAATACCACTAATACACGAAGCTTTTACAACACCATCTGGTTTATTGTAAGAATTCTTTAAACCATTCTTATGCACTGCTTTCGCAATCAATGCTGCAATGTTTTTTGAATCAGTTGTACTTTTTGGATATCTTCCTTCTTTTTGATCCTCAGAACTATAACCACACCAGACAGCCCAAGCATAATCTGGTGAGAATCCAACCATCCAGCTATCTTTACTCTTTCCATATAAACTCTTATTTGGGATAGCCCCACTAGTAGGGTGGTTAGAAGTTCCAGATTTGGCACCAATCTGATATCCAATGTTGTAACGGCTATATTGTCCGCCACCGCTCTTAACATATCCAGTCATAACTTCACGAATCATAAATGCAGATTGTTCGCTAATAGCTCTTGAGCTATCATTCTGCACCTCTTCATCAATATAAATAACTTCACCAGTAGAGGCAATTTCAATTCTTTCTACACAATGAGATTCATAATAAGTACCACCATTAGAAATAGTAGCATAAGCACCAGCAGATTCTTGAGGAGAAACCCCAGTAGCCCATCCACCAATTGCATATACTGCACTAAAATCTTCATCATACATATCAAAGCCAAAGCCTTCCATGTATTTAGTCATACCATCAGCACCAACTTCACTTAAAACTTCATTTAAAGTATTAATAGCAGCTAAGTTCCAAGATTGTTGTAATGCTTCACTGATAGAAACATCACCTTGATATTTACCATTCCAGTTTTTAGGTGTCCAGCCACCAGAAGAATAAGGAACATCATGAACATAATGAGCAGTAGAATAATCTAAGAATTCAAATGCACTAGCATAAGAAATAATTGGTTTTAATGAAGAACCAGGCTGATTTCTTTGACCATAAGAATACAATTCGTAATTTGCAGTTCTTTCTTTATCACCAGCGTAAGCGTAAGTTGTACTCATTGGTTCATAATTTCTAGCTGAAAGAACACCAACAACACGACCATGTTGTGTTTCTTGAACACAAGCACCAGCTTGAATATATTTATCAGTATATGAATATGATTTTCCTGATGCAATATCATCTAATGTTTTTTGTAAATCTTTATCCATATACGTATAGATTTTCATCTTTGTTTCTTGTGGATCATAACCAGTTTTTTCATAAACTTCTCTTGTAACCATATCAGCATATGCCTGATATTGAGAACTATTTGATAATGGGTTAGATTTTAATGTATTTTGCACAGGGATTGCTTTTGTTGCATCTCTTTCTTCTTCAGTAATATAACCATGATTACACATTAAATCTAAAATAATATCTCTACGTTTTTGTGCTCTATCTAGATTGTTGAATGGATCATAAGCAGTAGGAGAATTTAATGTACCAGCTAATAATGCTGCTTCTGGTAAAGTTAAATTTTGTACTTCTTTATCGAAATAATATCTAGATGCAGCATAAATTCCAATTGCCTTAGTACCAGAACCAAAATATATTTTATTTAAATATAATTCTAGAACTTTTTGTTTAGTAAGCTCATTTGAAGCTTTAACAGATAAAATAACTTCACCAAGCTTACGTTCGATTGTTCTTTGTTCATCAGGATAATAAGATTTTTTAATTAACTGCTGTGTAATTGTAGAACCACCACCAGTAATTCTACCAGCCGCTAGATTCCCTAAAAAAGCTTTTACAATACGTGGTAAATCAAAACCATTATGTTCAAAATAACGAGAATCTTCTGCTGAAACAACCGCATCAATTAAAACTTGTGGTAAATCATCATAGCTAACATTCTTTGTAATACCAGTAGCGCCATAATGATAATATTCTTCATTATCAGATATACTAATCTGCACTGAAGATTCTTGATTGATTAAAGCATCAGCATCAAATTCAGCAGTCTCCATAAAGATTTTTATACCTAAGTAGCCACCTATAGAAGCAATCACAATTGCAATCACGATGACTCCTACTGATAAAACTCTTTTGATATTGAGCTTTTTCTTAGGATTATTTTGGATTTGTTTTTTTGTTTTTCCTGCCATAATTACCTCCTATAAATAAAATTCATCTATAATCTCTAAATAACTTAATCGTGGATTAAAACCTTGTCTTATAAGATGACCTTTTTCTTTAATCGTTTCATATGTAATAGATTTACGATTAGAATGATAATAAGCATCAATCATATGACTAGCATCAATTAAGTATACCTCATTTCTATGAGTAAAAGCAATAATCACAAAAGCAATTCCACCTTGATCAATAACTTTTTTCAAATGATCTATCTGATGTTTAAAAATATTCGCAAAAGGAAAAGTATCACTTTTTGTTTCTTTTGCCTCGAAATCGATATATTTTCCTTTATATATTCCATTATAATCAGTTGTAGAAGGTTTCTGATAATAAGCTTCTACAATTTTAGCAGCTGATCTTTTAGGATAATCTACTTTTACAATTTGTACTGGTGTCGGTTTTTTATATATAACTGCAATATCATTTATAAGATAATATTCATTACTCAAACCAATATCTTCTTCCAAAGACATTCCTCGATGGGAAGTATAATGCTTAGGCTTAGAAGAAGTAATAGAAATTGTAGGTTTTTTCTTATTTGGATAATTAACCATCTATAACCCCCTTAATCATTTAGCTATATTATATCATAAATCATACACATCTTGTCAAAATTTAATAAGATTTCAAAGTTATTTCTTGATTTTTTAAAAAAATCTTGCATTTATATATGATTTTTGTGAAAATATTATACGAGGTGAATATAAAAATGGAAAATAAAATTCAGTTAAGTCCAAAAAAAATATTAAATAAACAATTTCAGGTTGATTTTAAAGGATATAGTGCTGCTGAAGTTGATTATTTCTTAGATACTATAGTTCAAGATTATGAAACATTTGCGAAAATGCTTAATGAAACATATGATCAGATTGATAAATTAGAAAAAGAAAATCAAGATTTAAAAAATAAAATCAGTGAATTAGAAAAAGAGAATATGATGCAACAGGATAATCTTTCTGCAATGGAAGAAAATATATCATCTAATGTTGATTTATTAAGAAGATTATCAATGCTAGAAAAAGAAGTCTATAAAAACAAGTAATAAAAACTTGTTTTTTTTTATAAACCTCGTTATAATTGTAACGACCTTTGAGAGACTATCGCTGTAATACAGAGGAAAGTCCAGACTTGCACAATCTGCGATGATTGTAGTGTTTGTGCCTATCGAAATCATAAGATAGGGCCTAGACGACGAGTGAAAGCCTAAGGGTAACTATGGTGAATAGCTTCTAAAGTGCCACAGAGACAATGACTGTTAGAAATGACAGGGTGAAAAGGGGTAAACTCCTCAAGCAAGAAACCCAAATTTGGTAGGGGAATCTTATCGAGGGAATTGAACTAAGATAAGGATGCATTTATGCATAGATAAATGGTAGTCTGAAAAACAGAAACTGGCTTATCAGAAAAGGTCTATATGCTGATTTACATCAGCATTTTTTTTGTATTTTTTTTTGACTTTTATTCATATCTAAAATGTAGTAAAATGAAATCAGGTGAGATAGATGATAATAAAACTATATTTTGGAAATCAAAATACAATAAAGAAGTCAGGAATTGGTAGTGCCCTAGTTCATCAAAGAAAAGCATTAGAATTAAATAACATTGAATATACTGATAAAAATAATGATTATAATTATGATATTCTTCATATTAACAACATATTTCCATCAAGTATATTCGAAATAATCAAAGCAAAAAAAGCGAATAAAAAGATTATTTATCATGCTCATAGTACAGAAGAAGACTTTAGAGGATCTTTTTATTGCTCAAATGTATTTGCTTCATTTTATAAACGATGGTTAGTTTTTCTGTATAAACAAGCTGATCTTATTATTACACCTACACCATATTCAAAAAGATTATTAGAGAATTATGGATTAAATAAAGAAATATACGCAATCTCTAATGGAATTTCATTAGAAGATTATAATCCTACTGCGCAACAGATTAAATGTTTTGAAGACTATTTTCATATTCAAAATGAAAAAGTCATTATCTCAGTAGGATGGCTTTTTGAAAGAAAAGGATTTGATACTTTTGTTGAAGTGGCTCAAACTTTACCTGAATATAAGTTTATCTGGTTTGGTGATATTAACTTATCTTTGCCTACTATAAAAATCAGAAAAATATTAAGACATTTACCTGATAATGTTATTTTACCAGGTTATGTTGATGGTGATCTTATTAAAGGAGCTTATGGTAGAGCTGATGTTTTTTTCTTTCCTTCTAGAGAAGAAACAGAAGGAATTGTTGTTTTAGAAGCATTAGCTTCTAAAAATAATATTGTGTTAAGAGATATTCCAGTTTTTGATGACTGGTTAGAAGATAAAAAAGATGTATATAAAGGTAACAATAATGATGAATTTATTCAATTGATTAAAGGGATTATGAATCATGAATTACCTGATTTAAAAGAAAACGGTTATCAGGTTGCAAGACAAAGAGAATTATTGATTATTGGAAAGGAATTATTAAAGATTTATCATCAGGTAATGAATCTTTAAAGGAAGAAGTATGAATGCGAAAAACAAGAAACAATATATATTCAATATTATACTCATATTGACTATTACTTTTATTTCTGCTTATTTTTCTATTGGAAAGAATTATCAGCAAGTCATTGAAGCATTTGAAAAAGCTAATTTATTTTGGGTTATCTTTATGTTTGTTTTGATGGTTAGTTATTATGCTTTTGATGCTTTACAGCTGATTAGCTTTGGTAGAATATATAAAAAAGACTTTAGTTTTAGACAGGCTTTCACTAATTCAATGAGCGGTACTTTTTTCAGTGCCATTACTCCTTCTTCTAGTGGTGGACAATTTGCCCAGGTTTATGTATTTAATAAGCAAGGAATTAGTGCTACTAACTCTTCTAGTATTTTATTGATGTGTTTTATTTCTTATCAGTCTGTTTTAGTACTTTATACATCTTTAGTTGTTTTGTTTAATATAAGTTATTTAACTGCAAATCCAGGAATTTTTTCTTTAGTTATGATTGGTTTTATGGTTAATTTTGTGGTTATTATTACTTTATTTGGTGGAGCCAAATCAAAAAAACTACAAAATTTTTTAATTCATACTGTAGTCAAATTTCTGAGTAAAATAAAGATTGTCAAGAATTATGAAGAAACAAGTGGAAAAATCGAACAATATTTAGCTGACTTTAGAGAACAATTAAATTTCTTACAACATCATCAATCAGTATTAATAAAATCTTGTTTATGTAATGTTGTTAAATTAACAATTGTTTATAGTATGCCTTTTTTTGCCACTAAGGCATTGAATTTAGATGTTCATATAACTGATTTTTTATCATTTATTGGTTACTGTTCATTTATTTATTTAATTAATGCTTTTTTACCAATCCCTGGAGCTAGTGGTGGTAGTGAAGCTTGTTATATGTTGTTTTTTGGTTTTTTAGGTACCGTTGGTGTTTCTTCATCAATGGCTTTATGGCGTTTTGTGTCTTATTATATTGGTTTAATCTTAGGAGCACTCGTCTTTTCTTTTGATAAAGAAATTAATGGACCAGGCGTCAATAACACTATAAAGATTGAAGAGATGGAGTGATAAAATGAATATTGCCTTATTTAGTGATACTTATTTACCAGATATTAATGGCGTAGCATCATCAACTCATATTCTTTATCAGGAATTAAAAAAACATGGGCATCATGTTCTCGTCGTAACTACCATTTTACCTAATGGTAGTGATTATAGTGATGAAGATGATCATGTCTTAAGATTACCTGGTTTAGATTTAAAGAAGATGTATGGTTATCGTGCAGCTAATATATATTCAATTAAAGGAATGAAAGAAATCAAAGAATTTCATCCTGATATTATTCATATACAGACTGAATTTGGTATAGGTATTTTTGGTAGAATTGCTGGTGAAATTTTAAATGTACCAGTATGTTATACTTATCATACAATGTGGTCAGATTACTCACATTATATTTCAGGAAGTTTTAAACCGATTGATTATGCAGCTAAAAAAATTATTGAAAAGATATCAGTTATTTATGGAGATACTTGTGCAGAACTTATTGTACCTAGCATCAAGACTGCTGAAGCTTTAAAATCATATGGTTTAGAGAATGAAATTAATGTTGTACCAACAGGTTTGATTTTAGATGATTTTGCCTTAAAAAATAAAAATGAGGAATTAGTACAAAAGGTTAGGGAAGAATATCATTTAGAAAATAAATTTGTTGTTACTTTCTTGGGCAGAATTGCCCCAGAGAAAAGTATTGACTTATTATTGTATGCTTTTCGTAAGATAAAAAATATAAATGAGAATCTTATTCTCATGATAGTTGGTGGTGGACCACAGTTAGAAGAATTAAAACAAATGGCTATTGATTTAGATATTGATGATGTAGTGATTTTTACTGGTCCTAAGGAAAGTCAGCTTGTACCATCATTCTATCATGCATCTCATCTTTTTGTTTCTGCTTCTTTAAGTGAAACTCAAGGCTTGACTTTTATAGAAGCTATGGCTAGTGGTATACCTGTTTTAGCACGCTTTGATAAGAATTTGGAAGATGTTATTATTGATGGTAGAAATGGTTATTTCTTTAATGATGAAGATGATCTGGTTGATAAAATATTAGAATTATCATCAAGTGATGTTTCTGAATTATCAATGCACGCTATAGAGGATTCTCATAAATATGGTAGTGATAACTTCTATAAAAATGTTATGAAAGTTTATGAAAAAGCTGTAGATGAGAAAAACTATTGTTATCGTGTGGATTCGATTGTTAAGGATGATGGTTATTATTTAGTGACTTTTGTATTTGATAATCATCAGGTTTATATTCGTTTATCAAAAGCAATTATTGAAAGATATGCTTTAACGATTGGTGATGTTATTGATCGTGAACAGCTAGAAGCTTTAAAAGATAGTGAACAGGTAGATATTGCATATCATCAAGCTTTGAAATATCTAACTTATAAAGATTATAGTTATCTCA
>JAXJVS010000137.1:0-3979 GCA_036308445.1 Bacilli bacterium
ACCTATAATATAACTTCCATATTCATGTAATAAAGCATTTAATACTTCTATAGAATTAGTATTTTCAACTACAATTCCCATTACTGCTACTCTTGTTTCCATATTCTCCTCCTTAAAAATAAAACCGTACCAAAAGGTACGGCAAATAACTCTTATAGTAATATGCAGCAGCCTTTCATTTAGATAATAATCTTTATGTCAGGTGTTATCTATATTATAACTCTTTTTATTTTCAAGAGTCAATGAAAGCGTTGCCAATATTTATTCACTTAAGAATTGACATGTCAATTCTATTACTTTATTTATATGTTCTAAATTATCATAATTATGACTAGCATTTTCTATTGGATAAAAAATAGGATGATAAAATAATTTCAAATATCTATTCGATATCTTATATGGTACTGTTGTATCTTTAGTACCATGTATAATCATAAGTTTATTCTTATATATATCTAAATCTTTATAAAAATCTCTAGAAATAATATCCTCTACAAATTCATCAGAGATTTCAAAACCACTATGATCATAATAATCAGCTTGTGGTACTTTTCCTTTTAAGTATTCAATATCTTCACTTAAATTAAAAGCTGGTGCCCATAAACACATCTTCTTAATAACATTAGGATATAACTTAGCTACTTCAGAAGCAATTGCCCCACCCATAGAATGTCCTAATAAATAAATATCAGTAATACCAGACATATTTTGTACTTCTTTTAGTATAAGAATTGCACATTCTAACTCATCTTTAAAAGTCATATCTTTAAAAGCCAAATCAGAATCACCAGTACCTAAGAAATCTAACCTTATCGTACCAATCCCTCTTTCTTCTAATATTCTAGATATTGTTGTATAAGAAAACTTTGTACCAGTATGCAATCCTGTAAAACCATGAAAAATAATACATACAGGATATCTATCTTTATTAGGGACATGGAAATATCCTCGCATAATACCTTTATCAGTTTTTAATTCATAATATTTCTGCATAACCTACTCCTAATCTACATATCTATCAAAAGAAAAACCTCTACCATTCACTTCAGTAATATCGCTAATTGTAATAAATGCTTTAGAATCTATTTCTAATACTGCCTGTTTGACTTTATGAATCTTTCTATTTGATGTTACTGTTAAGACTGCTTTTTGACTATCTTCATTCATTCCTGTCTCTATTTTTACCATTGTAACACCATTATCTAAATAATGAAGTAACTGTTGTTTAATTTCTTCATACTTAGGAGAAACAATAAACATCTGTACTTGCGATACTCCTGAGGTTAAGACTTTATTAATTGTAGTAGAAATCACAAATACTATTGCAATACCATATAATATTTCTGTCGTATTAGAAAAAGCCATCTGAGTAATTAAAATTAATGAATCACATACATTCATAGATGTTCCAATAGGAATACCTAACTTCTTATTAAGAATAATTAAAGGTATATCCATACCACCACTAGAAGCTCCTGCTTTCATAATCAATCCAATACCGATACCAATAATAATTCCACCATAAACAGCAGCTAGTACCATATCATCACAAAAACTAGCAAGTACATCTATCGATTGAAAGATATCCAACACAATTGGATAAACAAATGTTGAAATAATAGTAGATAATGCAAACTTCTTGCCTACCATCAATAATCCCGCAATAAACATAACAACATTTATAAACATAACTGTATAAGATAAAGGAATATTAAAATAATGAAGCATACATTTCGCAATTCCTGTTGAACCACCAATAATAATATTATGAGGAATCATAAAAGCTGTAACACCAAAAGCTAATATAATATTACCTAATACAATCATAATAATATTCTTTAAATTCTTCATTCTAATAATCCTTTCTTAATTACACTACTTAATAACTTATATCCTTCATCATTAATATGTAAACCATCTACAAAAATACTTTCAATAGGTTCTCCTTTTTTATTACATAATGCCGGATATACATTAATAAATTTCACATAATCATATCTAATCACATTTTTCAATTCTTTAAATATTATCTTTAAAGCATCATTGCTTCTATTACCTTTCTTTGTAGCCTTATAGCCATGATACTTTTCAAGACATGGAATACAACCACAAACAAAGATTTTACATTCAGACAAATTGTAATGGATGATTTCTACCATTTCTTTTATATTCAATGCAATATCTCTAGGACTTGCACCAATCGTATCACCTAAATCATTAGTTCCTACCATTATAACAACTTGACTAGGATAAAACTTCAAAACACCTTCATCAATAAAATGTAATAACATATCACTCGTGATACCACATATACCAGAGTTAATCTTATTTTTAATTTCTGGATAATATTTATCTAAATCACACAATTCTGTTAAAGAATCACCAAAAAAAACTGTACCACCAGGCTCAGCATATCTATGACTTCTAACAATTTCTAACATTCTATTTAATATTAATTCTCTAATTTGGTAGTAATTTGTATCATATTTCATATTTTCTTTCATCTTCATCACCTTACTTCATTATACGTGAAAACAGCTTTATTTTAAAGTGATTTTATTTGTTGGAATAACGCTAACTCACAGATATTATGTATGTATTGTGAATAAGACAATAATTGATTTCCTATTAAAAATGAGCTTCAAACCTCTTAATAGTGTTACTTCTATTTCCAAAACATAAGTATTTATAATTAAGATATTTAACTATTGAATTAATTTTTATCCCACTTGATTTACTAACTTCTTTTGAATACAAAACTATATTTGTTGAATCATACTTATTTCAAAAGTCAATCCTACTCTTACACTAAGAATTACCATTAAGAAAAAAAGGTACTCAAATGAGTACCTTACCTAGCCATCTATTATTCAGCAACTTTTTGTTCTTTGATTACTTTAGCAATTGAAGCAATTACATCTTTTTCATCTTCACCTTCAGCAACAATTTCAACTGTAGCTTTAGTAGGAACACCTAAAGACATAACTCCCATAATTGATTTTAAGTTTACTTCTTTACCGTTGTAAACTAATTTGATATTGCTTGTAAATTTACTAGCTTGGTTAACTAAGATAGTTGCAGGTCTAGCATGTAATCCAACTGGATCTGAAACTACGAATGATAATTTTTCTGCCATTATTTGACTTCCTCCTTAATAAGTTTCTATATCTATTATACCACAATAACAAAACATTTCCATAACTTTTGAAAATAAATTTTAGCGCTTACATTTTTGTAGGTATAATCGACTTTTTTTCTTTGGTTATTTTTTTATTTCTACAATAAATTATAAATGTGATGTCTAAATACATCACATTTACTCTATTCTATACTGAGCCATTTTCATAACTTTTGTAATTGGATAATATAATATGAACATGATAATTATATTAGAAATACCATGTACAATATCCCATGGAATACCAGCTACCCACCATGCAAAGGCAGTTTTTATACCATTTACTAATGAACCACCTATTGTTCCAATCACAAAATATGGTAATGAACAAAATAATCCAAATAGCAATCCAAATACTCCTGATATAATTGCCCATGTTGAAGATGAATCACAATCCTTAAGTTTCATTGTAACAAATGCTAGCAATGGCCATACATAAAGATACATAATCCACCAAGTACCAAATCCATACATTAAACCTTCTATTAATATAAAAACTACAATAACTAAATAAATTTTTCTTTTAAAATATAAAGAAAAAATAATAATCCAGAAAGAGGTTAATTCTACATTTGGTATAGAAGCTAATGCTATTTTACAAACTTCTATAACTGCAACCATCATCGCAATAAGGGTTATATCTTTAACTTTTATCTTATTCATATATAGTATATACTATTTGAAATGCATCTTGATCATTCACTGGTTGTTGATCTATTCCATAATTACAATACTCTTCATTAACATAGAATCCCCAATAAGCTCCATCAGTATTATAATCTGCTGTTACACCATTAACAG
>JAXJVS010000138.1:0-6004 GCA_036308445.1 Bacilli bacterium
ACTCTCTACATAATCTTTAGGAATATACCCATCAACTGAAATATTTTGTACAGGAACTTCTTTTTCTTCTTTAACAGTACCTTGCTTTTCAGCAATAGCTTCTTGTAATATCTTCATATACATATCAAAACCAACAGTATCAATAAATCCTGCCTGTTCTCCACCTAAAATATCACCTGAACCTCTAATCGACAAATCACGCATTGCAATTTTATAGCCACTACCTAATTGAGCAAATTCTTTAATCGCTTTTAAACGCTTAGATGCTTCTTCGTTCATTTGTTTATTTTTCTGATACATCAAATAAGCATAAGCAACTCTTTCACTTCTACCAACTCTACCTTTAATCTGATATAGCTGCGCTAAACCAAAACGATCCGCATCTTCAACTAATATTGTATTAGCATTAGGAATATCAATACCTGTTTCAATAATCGTTGTACAAACTAAAACATCATATTCTTTATCAATAAAAGAATTCATAACATATTCTAATTGTTCCTTAGTCATCTGTCCATGACCTATTCCTATTTTTGCCTGAGGAATAATCTGTTGAATAGCCATAGCAACTCTAGAAATATCTTCTGTACGATTATGAAGATAGAATACTTGCCCTCCTCTAGCAAGTTCTCTTTCAATAACTTGTTTTATTAAAGCATTGTTTTTCTCTACAACATATGTTTGAACTGGTAATCTATTTAATGGTGGTGTTTCTATCTGTGACAATCCTCTAATTCCCATTAATGACATCTGTAAAGTTCTAGGAATTGGTGTAGCAGTTAATGTAAGAACATCTATAGTTTTGCGATATTCTTTAATCTTTTCTTTTTGCCTAACACCAAATCTTTGTTCTTCATCAATACATAACAACCCTAGATCTTTAAAATCTATATCTTTAGATAAAATTCTATGAGTTCCTACTAAAATATCAATCGTACCATCTTTAATTCCAGCAATGATTCTTTTTCTTTCCTTAGTACCTGTAAAACGATTCATTAAAGCAATTTCTACTGGAAAATTTTTAAATCTTTCTTTCATTGTACGATAATGCTGCGATGAAAGAATTGTTGTAGGACATAAGAAAGCAACTTGCTTATTTGACAATACAGCTTTAAAAGCTGCACGCAAAGCAACTTCAGTTTTACCAAAACCAACATCACCACATAATAATCTATCCATCGGTCTAGGTAATTCCATATCTTGCTTAATTTCTTTAACTGCTTCAGCTTGATCCGGTGTTAATTCATAACCAAAATCTTCTTCAAATTCTTGTTGAATTTCATTATCTGGCAAGAAAGCAAAGCCTGGCTGTTTCATTCTTGCACTATATAAAGCAATAAGTTCATCAGCTAAGCCATCTACTTTTTGTCTAACTCTTTGTTTCTCTTTTTGCCATTTCGTACTTCCTAAAGAATGTAAAGCAGGGGCTTTTCCTTCTTTAGAAGAATACTTTCTTACTAATCTAAAGTTCTCTACAGGAATATATAAAGTATCATTACCCTTATAAGCAATATACAAGTAATCCTTATGAACACCTTTCACTTCTAATGTTCTAATCCCAAGATACTGACCAATTCCATTGACATCATGAACAACATAATCCCCAACATTTAACTCATTATAATCTTTAATTATTTTAGCATCTTTATATTTAACATAGCCTTTTTTACTTTGGCTTTGCCCTTTAAACAACTCAGTTTCACTATAAAAAATAACTTTCTCTTCAACAAACTCAATACCACTCTTTAATTCACCTAAATAAATATTTACACCCTTAAAACTCTCATCTATAGATGTAACTAAAGAATATGGAATATGATTATTTTCTAATAGATCAACCATTAATCGAATCTGATGCTGAGAAGATAGACACATAAAGACTTTATGAAGAATGATATCATCTTTAATTTGTCTTACAAAAGCTTCTTCTTTCTGCAACGGAATAGAGACTTGTCTTGTCTGAAATAATATTTGTTTATCATTATCAGCAAAATCTAAGAAATCAATATGAGAATGAGCTAACAATCTTCTAGGATCCTCATATAAACTTAATCCTTTCAACATATGACCTATTCCTTGTAACTCCAAGAAATAGAAATAGTTTTCCTCTACATAACGATTATACTGTGTTAATATTCCTTCTTTATTAGATGTTATAATAACTGGATTATACATATAATCAAGTATTGTATATGTTTTATCAAATAATCCTAAGTACTGATAAAGGTGAGAATTTAAATCATATGTTTTTAAACTTTGTTTATCTAATTCTATTGTCTCTGATAATTCAACTTCTATCTCTTCATTTACACTCTTATCATATAGTTCATCAATTTTTAATAGAACTTCATCTATTTTATCTTTATCATATAATAAATCACTAGCAGGTAATATACTTACTTCTTTAATTCTTTCATTACCTCTTTGAGTTCTTGTATCAAAGAAACGAATACTTTCTATCTCATCATCAAAGAATTCAATACGAATAGGTTCTTCATATTGAATAGAGAAAATATCAATAACTCCTCCACGTTTTGCAAAATAGAATGGCTGATCAACTCTTTGAGTCATTAAATAACCAGCATTAACTAATAATCTTCTTAACTCTAATGGTTCAATAGTCATACCAACACGAAGATTTATAATATTATCTCTAAATAGTTTAGGTGAAGGAAGATATCTAATCATAGAATGCATATGACAAATAACAACTATAGGTTCATCTGTACTTAACTGATATAAAGTATCAATTCTTTCTCCTAATAATTCGAATGAATAAGCTAAAGCTTCAATTCTTAACGATTCATCACAAGGAAAATATACAACTGATGAATGTAATAAAGGCTTTAATTGCTGATACAGCAATTGTGCCTGATATTGACTCTCTTTAACAACTATCATCGCTCTAGGATTCTGCATAAAAGATGAAGCAATCAAATATGCCTGATCAACTTCATTTTGAGTTATTATTTCTCCTTTATTTTTATTTATTGCATTTAATGCAATGTTATCTTTTAATACTGAAAATATTTTTTTCATTCTTTCACCTCCAAAGCCTAAAAAAGCCTAGAATTCTAGACTTTCTTTTGATTAAATTCATTCATTGCAGCATTAAAGCCTTTATCTAAATACATCATAACAGCCTTTACTGCATTATTAATTCCTTCCTCAATATGAGGTTGTTCATCTTTACTAAAACGTCCTAATACATAATCCACAACTGGAATACGAGGATGTCTATCAATACCAACTCTAATTCTCTTAAAATTCTGTGTACCTATATGAGCAATAATACTCTTAATACCATTATGTCCACCAGCACTACCATTTTCTCTCAAACGAAGCTTACCAGTTGGCATATCTAAATCATCATAAATAACCAATAAATCATCTTCCTTAATTTTAAAGAAATTCATAATTTGAATAACAGATTCTCCAGAATTATTCATATATGTCATTGGCTTTAATAATAGAACATCTTCTCCTTTATATTTTAGTTTTACATATTCACCTTTAAATTTTGTATTCGAAATACTTACATTTAATTCTTTACTTAAAGCATCTAATACCATAAAACCAGTATTATGACGTGTTTTTTCATACTCTTTTGTAGGATTACCTAACCCAACAATTAGCTTCATAAACCCTCCTATTTAACTAATATAACTAAACTTACAGCAGTAACTTTAATTGTATTATCTTTAATTTTTTCATTATCCATATGATAAAACAATTGGAAGTCTTTGTCTACATCAATTGTAAAATCTTCAGTAGAAGGATTAAAATAAACAATAAATTCTTTATACTCTCCTTTTAATTGTTTTAGATGATACTTAATAATACGATAATTAACATTTTCTAGTTTTACATTTTCTTTCATTGTTTCAAAACTATTATATCTAAAACATGGATTATTCTTTCTTAATTGAACTAGCATCTTAAAATATTCTACTGCTTCATTCCTACGATCTCTTAAAGACCAATCCAAAGCATTAATAGAATCACCAGCATTATAAGTATTTGTCTGCCCTCTCTTAGAACGATAAAACTCTTGTCCACTATGAACAAAAGGAACCCCTTGACCTAATAATATTGCAGCCAACATTAACTTTGTACGCTTTCTTAAAACTTCTTTTTCTTCATCATAGTTTGATATCTTTAGTTTATCATATGTTGTTGCATTATCATGACATTCAACATAATTAATACTTTGTTCAATATTCTCAAACTTATGAAAATCACATAAAGCAGAAATCATTTCATTTGTCTTATAAGTATCACCAGAGAAATATCCTTTAGATTCCATTTGATTTGTACCTCTACAAGTATCTCTAAAGAAATCATTAAAGAAACCAATTTGAGGTACTTTTCTACTGTTATTTAAAGTTGTTCTATCTTCTTCTTTTAATGCAGTACCCATATTCCATCCTTCACCATATACTACAAATGAAGGATCCAATTCTCTTCCCTGCTTTTCAACCAACTTCATTGTCTCAATGTCTAAGATACCCATTAAATCAAAACGATAACCATCAACACCATATAAAATCTGCCATCGTTTACACATATCTAAAATATATTTACGACACATCTTTGCCTTTGAATTTAAATCATTACCACACCATGAACCATTAGATAGACTTCCATCACCATTTCTTCTAAAGAAATAATGTGGTACAGTTTTTTCTAAAGCATTGTTGTTGATATCATGCATATGATTATAAACAACATCCAATACAACTCTTATTCCTCGTTCATGGATAGCTTCTATCATTTGTTGAGCTTCTCTTACTCTAGCATATCCATCATCTGGATCAGTAACATAACTTCCTTCAGTTACATTATACTGTGCTGGATCATATCCCCAGTTATATAAAACTAGTGGATGTGCTTCATCAACTGTTGCAAAATCATTAATAGGCATTAACTGTAAATGTGTAATACCAATTTCTTCTAAATAATCCAATCCTGTTGTTTTACCAGTATCAGTTCTTGTCTCTTTTTCAGTAAATGCTAAAAACTTACCTCTATTCTTCATTTTTCCAGCTTTATGCATTGAAAAATCTCTAACACTTGTCTCATAAATAATCATATCAGTTTTAGATTTTAATCTAGGTAAATTAAATTTCTTAACTTTTAATTTTTCTAAATCCACAACAATACTTGTTCTTCTATTTGATGAAGATGAATAAGCATATGGATCATTAGAAGTAATATAAGTTTCTGCAGTATTAATCAAATAATGATAATGCATTCCTTCATAATTACCTTTTAAAGTAATTTCATATACCCCTTTTTTTCCTCTCTTCATTGAATATAAAACATCTTCACCATGTTGAACAGTACTTAAAATAACTCCTGTAGACAAAGGAGACCAAACTTTAAAAGTAGATTGCTCTGGTGTATAAGTACATCCTAAATCATCACCATCATAATAATATAATTCATCAAATTCTTCAGTTAATGCAAGTTTAGAAAAATCTAAATAACAAGATAATCCATAAGCATCAATAACTCTATAAACACATCCTAACTCAAAAGACGCATTTAAAGTATAAACTCTAAACCCTGCTTCTTCATCACTAGAATGAACTTCACCACTTAAAAGTTCCATTTCATCAGTCTTTAAATTCTTTAAATAAAATTTATGGCTAATACCATTATAATATTGTTTTGATAAATGAACTTTAATTTCATCAAAACCTGTCGCAAATGCTCGCATACGTACAGCCTTAGCTTCCATTGTTTACACCCCTTATTATTATATAGCGTATCCATTATAACATAAATCAAAACAATAAAATACACTTTTTTTTAAGTCTATCTCAATAAAAAAGAATTATTATATAAATCGCAAATATTTTATATGTCTTGAATTATAAATCAAAAAAAGAGGACATAGTCCTCTAATCAAATAACTTATTAATAAATGCTTTAGATTTAAAATAAATCCCTGCATACTCTTCTATATAATAATTAAATATTGGTAATAACTGTTTTAAAC
>JAXJVS010000139.1:0-1698 GCA_036308445.1 Bacilli bacterium
GATATATAACCTCCGTATTGAATTGACAATATCATTATATATCAATATAAAAAATGAAGTTTTTTAAAATAGCATTTTAAAACCAGAAAAACGGATTTAAAACAATATTTTTTTCTAGTGTGTCAGATGGTCTATGAAAAATAATTTTAATGTTTCAAGGACATTCATTAATTATACTCATCTTTCTCTTTCTTCCATATCTTGTTTCACATCAAGAAGATATTCCTCTGTTTCTTTTTCAAAATCCTTGTGTATTGAAGCATAACCATCTTCATTTAAAATTTTATAATTTCCCTGAATTTCTAATCCCCAGAAATAAAATCCTGTCAGATGAGCACTGTTTTGTTTACGGCATGTTTAAATGCCACAAACAACTGTTCTTCATTTTTTATATAAGGCGGCATTTTAATGATTTCATCATAGAATACGATTCTTTCTTCTTTATTAAGAGACTGAATAAAACGTTTGATCCAGTTGCTTAGATCACCATGAGAAACAAAATAAACCAGTAATACCTTGTGTGACTTTATTGCATCGTCTTTAGTAACTTTTACATTACGATTCTCAAAAATTGAATCGATTACTTTATAATTATTTAATACAATCTCGTCAATATTTTCCTGTTTTAATACTTTTTTTAATGACAGTCTATAATGATGTTCAGTATAGTTGATAGGATTATGAGATAACTAATGTATTTGAATCTGTTTCCATTATAATACATTTGAAGTATATTATTGAATTCTTCTGGCAGTACATATTCACCGATAGAACTTCTGTCTACGTAATATTTAATTTCTTTGTACGTTATCAACTGTTGTGGAGAAACAACTTCTTTAGCCGGTATAATGTATTGATTCATTACCGCTGAATCAGGCATGGGATTTAAATATTCTTTTTCTTTATAGAAGAGAAGACATGGCGAAAGATTCGTTTCTTCACATATTTATGTATTCATTTTTATATTTATTCTTTCCACCATCTCCTGAAGAGCTTCAAATGTTTCAAATTCATCACTATAACTTCCTATCCAGTCGAAAATTTTGTTTCTGGATTCATTAGTTCCTTTTGTGTATGCATGTCTTGATTTGTATGTCAGAACTGTAAAGTTCATATCCTTAGAAAAGTGAATCATCTTATTGTTTATTCTCTTTGATTTAGCAGATACGTCAACCACATTTGACATATTATCGAACTGTATTCTTTCAGGAACGCCATCAAAATATTTAAATGCATTAATAAGACTCCTAAATACAGCAGACTGTTGCTTTGAAAGTGTAAGTTCAAGATAACTGTATCATGAAAATTTAAGAACAAGATGAAATATATTTACAATAAAGCCTTCACCATTTTTTGATACAGAATGAACTGATTCCATCTAGTCACATTCTGCCATATCTCCAGGTTTAGTTTCAAATCTTGTATTACCACCAGAAGAACTGTTATTAGGTTTAAGTTTATTTTTTACAATAAATTTTAAAATTAGAACTTAAATCAATTACTTTAACACCAAACTTATCTGCAAGGAATTCATATACACTTATACGGATATTTCTTAAGATTTTTAACTTTTGTATAATCACTGTTATGAAGTGACCTTTGTCAAGACTAAATGAACAATTCATAATAAAATTTATTCAATTTTCTAATCAAAGGCATACAAAGACCCCTAACTATAGATTCAAACGACAGTTAACC
>JAXJVS010000140.1:0-4371 GCA_036308445.1 Bacilli bacterium
CTAGATGATATTTATAAGATTATATTTGATCTTGGTGGTTGTGATTCTAAGGACAGTTATAGTCAAGGATGGGATGATGGTTTAAATGCTTTGGAAGGAATGATAAATGAATTGATTGAGAGAAAATTAAAATGATAGATATACAAATAGTGTATCTTTATTTTCCGTTATTGATGAATTATATCCTGTTAATTATGTATGGTACTTATATTAGAATGCATTGTTTAAATGTTTTGTGCTATTCTTATACTTAAGTATAGGTATTTAATGTATGAGGGGATTATGCTAATGAAAAGAATATTAACAGAAGAAAAGGTACTAAAGAAATTAAATATTGAGGATTTTCGTCATTTAACTAAGGACACGGTTATAGGAATGTCTTCAATGCTAGATAAAAGGCTGAAAGGGGATTACCTGTGGAACGGTTGCGGGAGCGAAGAAGGGAAGAACGAAAAGAAACCATCAGAAGACCGAGTAAGGGAACCGGGAAGGAATGCATGAGAAATCAGGCAGGAGAGAACGGGGAAAATGTAAGAAGCGAAAGCAGAAGACAAGCACTGAGGAAGCCACTATGGCTGATGCAGCTTTATCTGTACATGAATATTTTAAAGGGAATATTGTTTATGTCAATGTCATGAAGAATATGTCTGTAGATTGTGATTGTTGTGCTGTAGTAGAAGATCCTTGTATGAAAGATATTGGTATTTTGATTTCTGCTGATCCTATTGCGATAGATCAGGCTTGTATTGATTTAGTGTATGCTAGTGATAATAAGGGTAGAGATCATTTGATTGAACGTATTGAATCTAGAAATGGTGTTCATACTATTGAAGCTGCTTTTGCTTTAGGATACGGTTCTAGAGAATATGAATTAATAGAAGTGAAATAAGAGTCCTAAATAAGCACTTTTTATTTTGAATAGAATATAAATGAATTCTATCGTCTATAATATATATAGATGTTTCGTTGCAATCATTTTTGCAACGAAAAGGTTTTCGTTGCAAAAGAAGTACAACGAAAGTATAATATAGAAGAGGAGCGAAAATATGAGAGAAAATAAACAGTTGGAGTTTAAAGAAAACATATCTACTAATACTTATTTAAAAACGATTAGTGCTTTTGCTAATTATGATGGAGGAAAAATAATATTTGGGATATCAGATAATGGAGTTATTAGAGGAATAGATAATCCTATACAAGCATGTCTAGATATAGAAAACAAAATTAACGATAATATAAAACCTATGCCTAGGTATACTTTAGATATTCAAGATAATTCTACAATTTTTCTAGAAGTATATAGAGGGCAATTTAAACCATATCTTTATAAAGGAAAGGCATATAAAAGAAATGATTCATCTACTGTTGAGGTTGATAGATTAGAATTAAATAGATTAATTTTAGAAGGAAATAATTTATCTTATGAGGAAATAGCTTCTTCTTTTCAGGATTTAACTTTTATAGAATTAGAGAATGAATTAAAGAAGGTTTTAGGTATATCATTTCTTACAGAGGATATTTTAAGAACTTTAGATTTATTCACTTCAGATATGAAATATAATAATGTAGCAGCATTATTGTCAGATAATAATCAATTTATAGGAGTGGATATAATTAGATTTGGTGATACAATTGATGAAATAATGGATAGAGAAACATATGATAATATATCTATATTATCTATGCTTAAAAATAGTGTTAATATGTACAAAAAATACTATCAATATGAAAAAATAGAAGAAACATCAAGAACTATTATAGATAAAATACCAGAAAAGGCTTTTAGAGAAACTATAGCTAATGCATTAGTTCATAGATTATGGGATGTACAAGCATCTATAAAGATTAGTATGTTTAATGATAAGATTGAGATAACTTCACCCGGAGGATTACCTAGTGGATTATCAAAGGATGAGTATTTGAATGGACAAATTTCATTGTTAAGAAATCCTATATTAGGTAATTTGTTCTATAGATTAAGATATATTGAAAAATTTGGTACTGGAGTATTAAGAATTAATAATGCATATGATAATTCTATTCTAAAACCAGAATTTAAAGTTTTTGATAATTCTATAAGTATAGTTTTACCGTTGACAATTTCAAAAGAGTTACTATCTACAGAAGAATTATCTATTTTAAATATATTGAAAAATAATATAAAACTATCAAGGGCCCAAATATCTAAAACTATAGGATTAAGCAAAGATAAAACTATTAGAATCTTAAATTCATTAATTGAAAAGAAGATGATTCAAAAAAGTGGTGTTGGTAGAAATACAAAATACTATATATTGTAAAAATCTTATAGGTCCTAAAAAAGGTTCTTACTTTTTGCAACGAAAAGGTTTTCGTTGCAAAAGAGGTGCTAACGAATAATTATAATTATTTTTCAATTTTAATATAACTTTAGAAACTAAGTCCTAAATAAGGACTTTTTTGAATATATAATAATAGATTATTTTCTTAAAATTTAATATTATGTTATTAATTGGAGAAAATATAACTAACACTCACAAAAAAAACTATACTTTATTTTTGATTTATTATATAGTATTAAGGAAAAAAGGAGGTCATAAAATGTTAGAATTCTTAAAAGCAATTTTATTTGGTATTGTAGAAGGTATTACTGAATGGTTACCTATTAGTAGTACTGGACATATGATTTTATTAGATGAGTTTATTAAACTAGATGTATCTAGTGAGTTTTATAGTATGTTTCAGGTTGTTATTCAATTAGGAGCTATATTAGCTGTTGTATTGATATTCTGGAATGATTTCTTTCCATTTGGAAAGAAAGATAATAAATATCCAATGAAGAAACATGGTATTTTATCTCATGTTAAGAAAGATAAATTGTATTTATGGTTATTGATTATTATCGCATGTGTTCCTGCTGCTGTTATTGGGTTATTATTTGATGAACAGTTGGAGGCTATGTTTTATAATTATCAGACTGTATCCATTGCTTTAATTGTATTTGGTATTGCTTTTATTTTTATTGAAAATATGAATAAGAATAGAGAACCAAAGATTAATAACATCTATGATTTAGACTTAAAAACAGTTATATTAATAGGAGTCTTCCAGCTTATAGCAGCAATCTTCCCTGGAACTTCTCGCTCAGGAGCTACAATTGTAGGAGCTTTGTTATTAGGAGTATCTAGAACTGTAGCTGCAGAATTTACTTTCTATTTAGCTATTCCTGTTATGTTTGGTGCTTCTTTATTAAAGATTATTAAATTTGGTTTAGCATTTACTTTAAATGAAGTGTTAATATTAGGTATTGGTATGATAGTTGCTTTCTTAGTATCTGTATTTGTTATTAAGTTCTTAATGAGTTATATTAAGAAAAATGATTTTAAAGTATTTGGATGGTATCGTATAGTATTAGGTATTATAGTATTAGTATATTTTATGTTTATACATTAGAACTTTAACGATTGTTAGAGTTCTTTTTTTTATTCATATATTTATATTATAATGGTAGTTAGAAAAGGAGATGATTGATAATGAGTAAAAAATTAGTAGCATACTTTTCAGCAAGCGGTAGAACAGAAACAGTTGCAAAAAAAATTGCAGAAGCTGCTGATGCCAATCTTTATCAAATAGCACCTAAAGTTCCATATACTCACGCTGACTTAAATTGGATGAATAAGAAATCTAGAAGTAGTATTGAAATGAAAGATAAGAGTATTAGACCAGAAGTAGAAGGTAATGATGCTCATATAGAAGATTATGATATTATATATGTGGGATTTCCTATCTGGTGGTATGTAGCTCCAACAATTATTAATACTTTTTTAGAAAGTTATGATTTTTCTAATAAAACAATTATATTATTTGCAACTAGTGGTGGTAGTGGTTTTGGCAAGACTGTTGATGAATTAAAAGTAAGTGTTTCTAACACAGCTATTATTAAAGAAGGAAAAGTATTAAATGGAAGAGAAAATATAGAAGTATTAAGAAAATGGTGTAAGAATATAGAAGACCTTGATTAATCAAGGTCTTTTAAAATAAACTTATGTATAACTTCAGCTACTGAATCTTGATCATGATTAGCTTTACAAATATAATCACAATCATCTTTCATACCTTCTACAACATTTGCAACACCTACACCTAAACCTGCAACTTTAATCATAGAAAGATCGTTGTAGTTGTCACCAATCGCAATTGTTTCTTCTTGTTTAATTCCTAATAATTTTGCTAAGGAAAGAAGACCAGCACCTTTATTAACACCTCTATGATTAAATTCGATATATCTATTTGCGGAATAACTTACATCTATATCACTAGTTATATCTTCTAATTCTTTCGCAATCTTTTGTAAATATTCATAATTAGTATTCATATATAAAGCTTTCACAA
>JAXJVS010000141.1:0-7004 GCA_036308445.1 Bacilli bacterium
ACACCATTGAAAAAATAACTCCAAAAACTGCAATAATTTTTTTCACTTTTATACACCTCATCATTTCTTCACTAAAAATCATTACATATATATAATAGTTTTGTTTATATCCATTTCAAAAATAAGATCATTATGGTTTGATATAAAAATAATAGGAGTTTTAGGGTATTTTTCTTTAATCTGTTTTGCAATAGAAATTCCATTGTTCTCTTTTAAAATAATATCACAAAAAATAGCATAGTATGATTTCTCGGAAAGAATATTCATTGATAAATATTCTGAAAAATAACAAACTGAATTTGTAAATTCTTTCTTTAGAATTGTAATTAATTTATCTGCAAATATTTTGTCATCATCTATAATTAAGAAATTCGTTATTTATTCTCCTTTACTATTTTTGATAAGCAGATATAGTCTAAAAAGACATAACAATATTCCAATGAATACCATCTTCATCTGATTTTAAATCCGACCTGTCCATTGGTATATTCTCCTTTCTACGGTTTCATTTATGTAACCGCTTCCCACTTTTATCATAACAAAAATAAATATGTTGTCAATATATTTATGTTATATATGTACATGTTTTAACTAATTATTTATTTTGAATACATGTAAGTACATTTCAAAGGTATTCTTGAAAAAGAATGATCTAATCTTTTAGATATTAATCACAGTATTTATCAAAGTATCACATAATAATATTGTTCTAATAAAATCTTGAGTTTTATTTCACAAAAAAAGAGCATAAATATGCTCTAAATTGTATTACCACTTAATTCTTCTGCAATATTTAATGCATGGTCATTAATTCTTTTATAATCAGTTAATAATCTAGAAAGCATAACTCCTATTTCACTAGAGACTTGCTTATCTTTTAAAGCAGATATCTGATTCTTACGCCATTGCTTAACTTGTTGATGTATTTCTTTATTCTTAGTCTGAGCTTTATCTAAATCATATAGATTATCTTGCATTTCTTTTACTGTTTCTTTCATTTCAACTAAAAGTTCTTTATTATAAATAGCATTACTAAATTTTTTAGCTTGTTTTTCCATACTTACAGCATAATCAGAAATTCTCTCTAAATCAGTCAATGTTAAATAATAAGAACTTAATGCACTACTTGTATTCATATTCAATTGTGCATCTGCCAATACTTCAGAAATATAATCAGCAATAGCTCCATTTAAATAATCAACTTCTTTTTCATTTTCCATAATTTCTTCATGTTTATCTTCATGATATTCAATTAATTGATTTATAGCTAAATAAACATTACTATATGCAATATCCATCATATGAATAATCTCATTTTTCACTTGTTCAATATTAGCTAATGAACCTCCGAAATTATTCCCTGCATGAGATAAAGGTTGAATATATTTTAATCCCCTTTGATTCTCAGTATCAGTTACTGGTAAAATCTTTTCAGCTAAATCAGCTAATTTTGTACCAAATGGTAATAATAAACATGTAGTAACTATATTAAATAATGTATGCATATTAGCAATCTGAGCTGCAGCATTAATTGGTGCAAAAGATGCTACAAAGCTTGTTAATGGAGTAAACATACAAACAAATGTAAATATAATAGTACCAATAATATTAAAGCTTAAATGGATAACTGTTGTCTGTTTAGCTTCTCTACTTGTTCCAATAGCTGCTAAAACAGCAGTAATACATGTTCCAATATTTTGACCAAACAATACATAAACTGCTCCTTCTAGGTTAATAACACCAGAAATAGCTAATGCCTGTAAAATACCTACAGAAGCTGATGAAGATTGAATTAATGCAGTAAATCCCGCACCAACTAAAATACCTATCAAAGGATTAGAAAACTTTGTTACTATATCTATAAACCATTGAGCTTCTCTTAATGGTTCCATAGCTGATCCCATCATATCCATACCTATAAATAGAATACCTAAACCAGCTAATATTTCACCAAAATATTTTAATTTTGGATTCTTTAAAAACACAATTAAGGCAACACCAATAAATGCTAATAAAGGTGCTAAAGCTCCTACATCTAAAGCTATTAACTGTCCAGTAATAGTAGTACCAATATTAGCACCCATAATAATCCATACAGCTTGTCTTAACGTCATCATTTTTGCATTTACAAAACCTACAACCATAACTGTTGTTGCACTTGAAGATTGAATAATAGCAGTAATTATTGCACCAACAAGTACACCCATAAACCTATTTGATGTTAATTTTTCTAAAATCAACTTTAATCTTTCTCCGGCAGCTGCTTCTAAACCATCACTCATCATCTGCATTCCATACAAAAATAAAGCTAAACCACCTAAAAGACCTAAAATTATACCTATACTCATAATATCCTCCCATAACTATTTAAGGTCGTTTAGATTCTAACATCTCTATGGTTAAGATAGAGTAAAGAATGTGTTAAAAGCGTCCATACTTGGACGCTTTTATAAAATTAATTTTCTTTTACTTCTACCATTTGCTCTTCTTGCTTTTTTTCTTGTTCTAACAATTGATTATCGTATTTCTTAACTAATGGAATACTTAAAATTGTATAAATCACACCTAATAAAAGTTGCCAAATAACAGCAGAAATTTTTCCTCCTGTACCAAGGAATGCATAGATTCCTGGTGGCGCTGTCCATGGAACACCTGTACCATTTAATCTCGCAACTAATCCAATACTAGTTACAAAATATGTTAATACAATTCCGACAATTGGTAGAACAATATATAATGTTCCTAAATAAATATTATACATAATAGGATATCCAAACACTAACGGTTCATGAATACCAAATACTGCTGGAAGAAAACCTAATTTAGAAATTTCTTTTCCTTGTCTACTCTTTCCGACAAGCAAGAAAGCAATACACATATATAAACCTGTTCCTGTTGCATATGTCAAGAATTCATTAGTAATAATGTTTGGTAAAGCTTGTCCAGCCTGGAAAGCTATTCTGTTTTGATCACTTAACATAATTAATGCTGGTGCTAATGCTCCATTAACAATTGATGTACCATGAATACCAAAGAACCAAAGCACCATTGCAAAGAAGATAGCAAATGCATATCCCCATAAGCTTCCTGATAAACTTTGAAGTGGTTTTCCTAAAAGTACATTTAATAAGTCATGAATATTTCCAAATGGAGATATTTCTAGTAGAATTTTAACAATAAACATTCCTATAAAGATGATTGCCATTGGTATTAGAGAGGAAAATGAATTGGCAACTTCTGGTGGAACTTGTTCTGGTAATTTAATAGTAATTTCTTTTTCTATTAAAATCTTATAAAGCGTAGGTACAAGAAGTCCTAAAACGATAGCTACAATTAAACTTCCTGCACCTAATCTTGATAAAGCAATAGCTGCAGATCCATCTTCTAATGTACTTAATGGTGTCAAGAAGTAGAATACACCAAAAGAAATGACTGTAGCATAGATTGGTTTAATTTTAGGATTATTGAATTGTTCTGCTAAATTATATGAAATGAATAATAAACAAATAATTCCTCCTAAATTCATTGTACCATTCATAAAACTATTGACTTGATTTTGCCACACTGAAGCCTCTGATACTCCTAACAAATTTGTTACAAAATCAATATAACCTTGTGATGGGAAATTAGTAATCAACAAAGCTACTGAAGCAATAATTGTAAAAGGTGTATATGCTACAACACCATTTTTTATTGCTGTTACGTATTTGTTTGTACTGAATTTACTTACCCATACTAACATTTTTTCTTTCATAATTTATCTCCTTTCATTAATTCTTATTAATACTTAATTAAAAAATACTATAGCTGCTTCTTTCGTTTTATTATTTACTTTAATGGATACGCAGTTATCTTCACTAAATATGACTGTTGCATTTCCAAACACCTTAACATTTTTAGTAGTATTATTTTTTACTTTGTAAATATATTCTCCTAATGAATTTGTAAATAAAACGACAGCTCCTTTTCCTGTTTCTTCACAAATTTTTTCATGAACTTCAAACGTTTCTCCTGGTTTTCCAAAAGTTATTGGATATGCTTCCGTAATATCGTCTCTTACCTCTTTATAAGCAGATAAACTATCATTAAATAATTGAATACCTTCTTTAGAAATATTCAATAAATCTCCCCAAATTCCATTTTGTCCTAAAATAAGAGAAGCAATATTTAATAATTGAGAATCACATCCATCATCTGGTAAATAATGAGTTAAGAATAATACTGATGGAATCCATTTATCATAATCTAAAATTCTTCTTGCAACCCAAGTTCTTGCTGGACCTGGATGAACAAAGACATTAGACCATTGATTTGGCTCTCTCTTAATATCAAAGTCGCTTAAATATGAACCATTATTTATTGCGAAATATTTACCTGAAGATAAGAAACTTAATCCTGTACAACGTCCTGGTTCTGTAATATCAAAATCAAATATAACTTCTGGATTTCTTTCACATACATAATCAATAATTTTACCTAAGTATTTAACAATATTAAATGCATAGTTTTCTTCACATTCTTGTGGTGAGTTTTCATCTGTACCATGATAGTGATTACCTTGTTCACAGCCATCCATTCCTACAGCATCCCACTTAATGTATGTAATTCCTAAGTCTTCAATTAATTCACATAGACGTAATGCATATTTTTTCCAATAACCTGATACTAGACACATTTCATAACTTTCTTCTGTTTCCCATATTTCATGTGGTTGTTGTTCTAAATTTCTTCTACTAATTGCATTTTCTTTTTGAGACAAATACATTTGACTTGTTTTGCCAGCTGCAACTGGATTAAACCAGATTCCTAATTTCATTCCATAAGAATCTAATTTTTTCTTGATAAGTTTTAATTTATCTGGAAATTTCTTTTCATTAATAATCCAATCACCTGTTTGTTTATACCATCCTGTATCAATAACAAATACCTCAATTCCCATTTGATGTGCAACATCAATTTCTTTATCCATTCTATCAAATGTCATATCAGTTAGATATTTATTACCATTCCATCTTTTGTTTCTTTCTTGATAATTCCAAGTATTGTAGAAAATATATGGTTTTCTACTTTCTTTATTTAAAGTACAGTATTTCAATTGAAATCTTCTATATTGTTTTGCTAATAGTTCAATATTGCCTTTTACCGCACCAAATTGTAACCAAATTGTTTCAAATGGATGTTCATTATCTATAATCTGTTTAGATACATAATTTCCTCTTAAAGATTTAATAGAAATATAATTGTCTATCTTTTCAAAACAAATAAATTTGTTAGGATATTGAGACCCGTGTTCATAAGCTAATAATGAAGAGATATGATCATTTTCTTCTACTAAAATAGGTCCCATTATTTGATTTTCATTAGCAAATGCTTCATTTTCAGTCATAACATGTGTATGATACATATAATCATAATCAGAAATTCTTAATTCAATTTTTTTACTATTTTGGATGCTTTCATAACCACAATAAACTATACTATCATGACCATTTTTTTTCGTTAAGAATTTAGATTTGTTTGAATATATAACATATCTGAATCTAATAATTGGACTTTTTTCACTTACTCTAATAACAAGATCAATATTCATATTATTTGTAAGTAAAGAAGAGTAGATTAATTCTTTAATATCCTTATTAAGGCTTTTTTCTTTTTTAAAAATAAATTCCTGAATAGGAGAGACATTCTCGTTGTCGATTTCAAAATAAGGCATTTGAATCGAAGTTTTTAAATTATGATCTAATACATAATTAAATGCATAATCTTGCCCCATTTCTATTTCAAAAAAATTGTTCTTATACATCTTTTTCTCCTTACATAAATCACTTCAATTAAGTTTTAAATTATCAATACTAATAAAAATATTATATATTTTCAATTAGTAATAATTTTACTTATTAATACTTTAAAAATCATATTTGTTCAAATAACATAAGCGCTTACACATATAGTTTATCAATACTTTTTGTTCTTGAGTATAGAATTATTTGTGGAAAATATGTCATTTTTTGACTTTTTATTGAAATTAAAGAAAAACTATAATAATATTTTCTCATGGAACAATATAAAGAAACAAACACAACTATACTTTATAAAGCTTTATCTGATTTTGTAATTTTTAATGCTGGATATGAAAAATGTGAATCAGGACATACTTTTGGACCTGCATTTAGAAACTTTAATATAATCCACTTTGTCATGGATGGAAAAGGAGAACTTACTATTGACAATCAAATATTTCAATTATCTAAAGGAGATGCTTTTATCATACCAGCTAATAAAATTGCTTCTTATAAAGCTGATATTGAATCACCCTGGACATATGTTTGGTTAGGTTATTTAGGTATTAATGCCCAGAATTATACTTCTCAATTATTAAATGCTAGTGAATATATATATGTCTTAAAGAATCTAGATATTGATTATTTTTTTAATCAAATCACTAAAATACTTAATATGGATAATAACCACAGTAGCATGTTTTTTAGAACAAATAGTATTTTATTAGATATATTCGCGAATCTATTTGAGGAAATGAATATTAATGACTCTTTAATCTCCAAAAATGTTATTATGGAGGAAATTAAATATTACATAGATTTAAATTATCCTTCAAATTTGTCTGTTACTGAAATTGCTGAAAAATTTGGATTTAATTCTAGTTATTTATCTAGAACCTTTACAAAAAAGTTTGGTATTTCCCCTAAACAATATATTTTAAAAAAGAAAATCAATAAAGCATGTGAATTATTAATTACTACTGATTTAAATATTTCTATAATTGCTAGTTCTTTATCCTTTGAAGATCAACTATCATTTTCTAAAACATTTAAAAAAAATAAGGGATGTTCTCCTATTCAATTTAGAAAAAACAATAGAATAATAACAAAATAAGCATCCTTATGGATGCTTAAACTCAAAGTCAAAAAAACTTACCATTTTCTTTAAATATTCATAGAAATTAATAAAAACATAATTTTATTTAACCACAACAATATCATTAA
>JAXJVS010000142.1:0-3263 GCA_036308445.1 Bacilli bacterium
ATGAAGGACTAAGACTTGCATCATTACAACAATAAATAAAATAAATAAGAACCATGGGACACATGGGGATAGCTCGTTGATACTTATAACGTCAGTTATATTGAGCGAGAAGCTCCCGCTTCTATAAGCAAAGAGAGCGTGTCACAATTATAAAGGAAATAAAGACAATAAAAGAAGAATTGAATAAATTTGTATTAGAATATGAAGAAAATAATGAATTATATTTAAATATGACTACTGATGACTTGAGAGAGTTATCTGATGATGATTTATATCAGGCAGTTATTTATCGATTAGAAAGTAAAATAGAACAGTATGAAGATTTAGAAGCTGGTATAGAATCATTGACTGAAATACAAAAAGTTTCTTATGTTCTAAATTATTATGAGATAGAAGTTAATAATGGAGGATTATGTCAGTTCTTTGTGAATTCTAGTCGTATATGTGCTCCTTATATAAGTGATTATTTAGAAATCATTGGAGCGGTAGGACATAAAGAAATATATGATAGATTTATTGAAAAACATAAAATAGATGTTTATGACTTATCTTCATTTGTTATTAAAAAAACAAAGGATTATACTCAACAATTAGCTCGCTATCCATTTCATGAATTTGATGAAAATTTCTATGAATTAGAATCCTTAGAAATAAAATTAATAGATTATATAAGAAAACATATCGAAGAGTATTAAAGGCAATCTAATGATTGCCTTTATCGTTTTTTAATACTTCATCTACTAATCCATATTCTAAAGCATCATAAGCATTTAAAAAATGATCTCTATCTGTGTCTTTCCTTATTTTTCTAATAGGTTGTTCAGTGAGTTCTGATAGGATTCTGTTGATTTTATCTTTTTGTTTCATAATATGTCTTGTAGTGATTTCTATGTCGCTGGCTTGACCACTTGCTCCTCCAAGGGGTTGATGTATCATGATTTCACTATTTTCTAAGGCACAGCGTTTTCCTTTCTGACCAGAGGCGAGTAAGAAAGCAGCCATACTTGCAGCCATACCAAAGCTGATTGTAGATACGTCACATTTAATGTAATTCATTGTGTCGAATATAGCTAATCCAGCACTTACACTTCCTCCCGGTGAATTGATATACATATATATATCAGCATTTTCGTCTAGGGATTCTAAATATAATAGTTGAGCAACAATACTACATGACATTTCATCATTGATTTCGCCACAAAGCATAATGATTCTATCTTCTAATAATCTTGAATATAAGTCATAAGCATATTCTTTTGAATGTCTTTTTTGTATAACTGTTGGAATAAGATGCATATTTCATACCTCCATAGTTCATTATAGATAAAATGGTGTTTATTTATTCAAATGGAAAATTGGATTTTTTTTACATTTTTTTATTAAAAAATATTCAATTTAAAAAAACAGTGATAAAATCAATGATATTTGGATTGTTTGAAAATTGAAATGTTTTTAGGGAAATAAAATTTGTGATTTTTTTTACAACCAGTAAAAACATTGGTTGATTTATTAGTGAAAATGGACTATAATATATTCAGAAAAAAATTTAAGGAGGATGTCAAAAAAATGGCAGTAAAAGTAGCAATTAATGGATTCGGACGTATTGGTCGTCTTGCATTCAGACAAATGTTTGGTGCTGAAGGGTATGAAGTTGTAGCAATCAACGATTTAACTAACCCAAAAATGTTAGCACACTTATTAAAATATGATTCAGCACAAGGTAAATATGCTAAAGCTGATACAGTAGTAGCTGGTGATGATTCTATCACAGTTGATGGAAAAGAAATCAAAATCTACGCTAAAGCTAACGCAGCTGAATTACCTTGGGGAGAATTAGGTGTAGACGTTGTTTTAGAATGTACAGGTTTCTATGTATCTAAAGCAAAATCTCAAGCACACATTGATGCAGGTGCTAAAAAAGTTGTTATCTCAGCTCCAGCTGGAAATGACTTACCAACAGTAGTATTCGGAGTTAACGAAAACATCTTAACTGCTGAAGATACAATTATCTCTGCAGCTTCTTGTACAACTAACTGTTTAGCTCCAATGGCTAAAGCTTTAAATGATTTAGCTCCAATCAAATCTGGTATCATGTTAACAGTTCATGCTTACACTGGTGACCAAATGGTATTAGATGGACCTCATAGAAAAGGTGACTTAAGAAGAGCTCGTGCAGCAGCAGTTAATATCGTTCCTAACTCAACTGGTGCAGCTAAAGCAATCGGATTAGTAATTCCTGAATTAAACGGAAAATTAATCGGTTCAGCTCAACGTGTACCTGTTCCTACAGGATCAACTACTATCTTAACTTCAGTTGTTGAAGGTAATGTAACAGTTGAAGAAGTAAATGCAGCTATGAAAGCAGCAGCTACTCCATCATTTGGATACACTGAAGAACAATTAGTATCTTCTGACATCGTTGGAATTACTTATGGTTCATTATTCGATGCAACTCAAACTATGGTTAAACCATTAGATAACGGAACTACTGAAGTTCAAACAGTTGCTTGGTATGATAATGAAAATTCATACACTTCTAACATGGTTAGAACAATCAAATATTTCGCTGAATTAGCTTAATAATGATAATAAAGAACTCCTTAGGGAGTTCTTTTTTTTATAAATAAAAAAGTATATGTTTATTTCCATATACTTAATCTGTTATATAAACTTTATATCTATCGGTTTCTACCCATACACCATCTCTTAATTCTTCAATTACATATTCAATATGAGTTGGCTTTCCTTCTTCGTATTGAGCTTTATTTTTATTGTATTCAATAATTCCATCTTTTATTATAAAAATATGTCCTAATAATATAATGATAATTGTTAGAAAGATTATTATTTTTTGTTTCATATGTACTCCGTATTTTATTCGTAATAAGTATGTATTTCTTCTATAATCATTTTATTTCCATCTGTTGTTTCACTAATAATAATTTCTGAATGGACTGGTTGATGATTAGAAGGTTTTTGATAATTAGGATGAGGGGTTATTGATGAAATACCTATTAAGGCGATAATTGAGATGATTGTGATAATGATGTATATTTTTTTATTCATTTTCATTCCCTCAAAAACAACTTATGACATAATTATACCATTACTATTCTATTACCACAATTAACAATAATGTCATTTAATATGTTAATTATAACTTTCAATAAAATAGCGTTCTTCGAGATTGAGATATTGTAAATTTATGCTATAATAAAGTAAGATATGAGGTGTTATATGATGAAATTACATGAATCAGGGGA
>JAXJVS010000143.1:0-5754 GCA_036308445.1 Bacilli bacterium
ATTTATTACTGAATATATTATAACATATTTTGTATTGTTCATCCATAACAAAATCAACAAAAAAGCGATTCATCTCGCCACCTGTAGAGGTGGGAGAATTCTCGCTAGTGTTAGTTAAATAATCCCATAAACTCCCAACATCATTATAACAAAAAACTAGAAAGATCTTCTTTCTAGTTATAATCATCTTCTATTAATCCATCATCGTCATCAGTATCATCATCTGTTTCTTCTTCAGCATAAATATCATTCATATCAATATGAACTTCTTCAAATTTATGACGACTTCTTAAATCCCAACGATTTTCACCAACAGTAATTAATCTACCATCTAAAGTAATATTAGTATAGAATAAAGATTCATTTTCTTCTTTTTCTTCTTCATTAAACCCTTTAATTTCAGAAACTTCCTGCCATAATTTATAAAAATCTACAGGTTTCTTTTTCTTTTTCATTAAATCAAATGCAATATCAACCATTGAACTTTGTTTGTAATCTACCATTGTATTTCCTCCTTACATTTTTTCAGGGGCACTTACCCCAATTAGATTCAAGGCATTCTTTAAAGTAATTTGAGTAGCACTAACTAATGCTAATCTCTGTGCAGATAATTCTAAATGTTCATTATCAATGACATAACAATCATTATAGAATGAATGGAATAATTGAGCCAATTTTTGAATATAATTTGCTATTTTATGAGGTGCTCTTGCTTTAGCACTTTCAATAATTTCATTTCTAAATTCATTAATATGTTTAACTAATTCAATTTCTTTTGTATTAGTTAATAATTCATAATGATCAGCAACTTCAATATTAGCATTCTTAGCCTGATTTAAAATAGAACACATTCTTGCATGAGCATACTGTGCATAGTAAACTGGATTTTCATTTGATTTAGATTTAGCCAATCCTAAATCAAAATCAAATGGTGTATTAGCAGACTTAGCAACAAAGAAATAACGAGTTGCATCAACACCAATGTCATCAATCAAATCTTTAATAGTAACTGCATTACCAGTACGTTTACTCATTTTCACAACTTCACCATTTTCCATCATTCTTACCATTTGAATAATATCAATGTTTAATTGATCAGCATTATATCCTAAAGCCTGAATAGCAGCTTTCATACGATTAATATAACCATGATGATCAGCTCCTAATAAATCCACTAAATATTCATATCCTCTATCTAATTTATTTAAATGATATGAAATATCAGGTGTTAAATATGTATAACTTCCATCAGTCTTAATTAAAACTCTATCTTTATCATCATCAAAATCAGTTGATCTAAACCATAGAGCACCTTCAGATTCATAAGTATACCCTTTATCTTTTAACTTTTGAATAGTTGGAACAACCTTATCTTCAGTATATAAAGAAGTTTCACTAAACCATACATCATGATGAACTCTAAATTCATTTAAAATATCTTTAATCTTTTGAAGTTCATGCATACATCCTTCATGTCTAAAGAAAGCCAATGCTTCTTTTTCATCAGCATTAATATATTTATCATTCACTTCTTCTTTAATCTTTTTCGCTATTTCAATAATGTCTTTTCCATGATATCCATCATCAGGTAAAGTTTTTTCAATACCAAACAACTCTAAATATCTATAATATAATGAAATAGCCAAGTTAGTCATCTGATTACCAGCATCATTAATATAATATTCTCTAGTCACATCATATCCAGCAGCACTCATAATTCTACTAATACTATCACCAACTGCAGCTCCTCTAGCATGACCTAAATGTAAGTCACCAGTAGGATTAGCAGATACATATTCTATATTATACTTAATACCTTTACCATAATCACTTTGTCCAAAGCGGTCTTTTTCTTCTAATACTTCTTTAATAATTGAAGTCATAGCATCTTTTCTTAAAAACAAATTGATAAACCCTGGACCAGCTACTTCAATTTTTTCTACATTAGCCTCTTCCTTATTAAATGCTTCTACAATTGATTGAGCAATCTCTCTAGGATTACGTCTTAATACTCTAGTTAACTGCATTGCAAGATTAGTAGAATAATCTCCATGATCCTTATCTTTAGGGATTTCAATGACTATTTGCTTTACATCCATGTCTTCTACATATTCTAAATCGATAATTGCTTGTCTTAAAGCATTTTTCAATGATAATTCGATTTTATTAACAGCCATAAATATCCTCCTTTTTACGCTATACTTTTATTACAATATCATAATTCTTAACATAGTCAACAATTTTTAAAAATATTTTCTAAATTATATTTATAATGATATAAACACTAGAAATCAAAGAAGTAGAATCATACAGCTCATATTTAAGATTTAAACTACTCGTACTATATTTTACATTTAATAACTTTGTTTTAAGTAGAGTAGTACCATATGGTAACTGATATTCATTTAAAACCATTCTATCCTTAACTAATTTTAGTTGAGATTGATTATTTTTCAATATAACTTCTTTATCACTATAAATAACTTCAATATGATTACCTTCAGCATTAAAAGAAATTCTTACATTATCACCAGTTTCTACAATACCTTCACTCTTATATTCCACAGTTTCTTTATCATTACCACTTATAAAAATACTCTTATATTTAATATGTCTAGTTTGATACATCTTTTATCACCGATGTATATTATAGCACAAAATTGTTAAAAATAGGAATCGAGGTGAATCTTATGTTAAAAAAAATTATCATTTGGTTACGAAGATTATTTATTACTTTTCTTTCCTTAATGATTATTATATATAGTATAGGATATTTATATGAGAAACCAGATATTGGTCAAGGACATTATGTTCAAATCTATGATAGTGATGGTAACAGTTTTTATTCATCTAATAAGCAAAGTAATGATGTTTCCTTAGAAGAAGTCAGTCCTGATTTTCTAGCAAGTATAGTTGCAGTAGAAGATCATAGATTCTACTCTCATCGTGGCTTTGATCCAATAGGTATTGCGAGAGCAATTAAGAATAATATTATTTCTGGTAGCACGAGTGAAGGTGCTAGCACCATTTCTCAACAATATGCAAGATTACTATATTTAACTAATGAAAGAACATGGACAAGAAAAATTAAAGAAGCTTTTTTAACAGTACGTATTGAATCTCATTATAGTAAAGATGAAATATTAACTGGATATATTAATACTGTATATTTTGGTCATGGTATTTATGGCATTAAGAATGCAGCACATTACTATTTTGATAAAGAACCTAGTGAATTAGATTTAAATGAAGCTTCTATGTTAGCAGGAGTTATTAATGGTCCGGTATATTATTCTCCTTTTAATAACATTGATAGTGCTAAAGAAAGACAAAAAAAAGTATTAAGTGAATTAGTAGAAGTCGGATATATAAATGAAGATAAGAAAAAGGAAGTACTAAATACACCATTTGTACTCAATGATGATCCTTCTGCTTCATTGAATACTTCATACCAATATTATAAAGACACAGTTATTGAAGAATTAAAAGAATTAGGTTTCTATCAAGAAAGTTATATCAACCAGGGATTAAATGTGTATACATCATTAAACATCGAAGTACAGGACAAATTAAACGAATATGTTAATGAAAAAATGAAAGACGAAGAAGAATTAGAAATTTCATTTATGATTACTTCTACAAAGAATGCTGGCATTTTAGCATTAATAGGTGGTAAAGATTATAATATTTCTCAATTTAATCGTGCTACCCAATCAAAAAGACAAATAGCTTCTACAATGAAACCCTTATTATATTATTTAGCCTTAGACAGTGGTTTTACACCAACTACAAAATTTAAAAGTGAAGCTACCACATTTCAATTAGAAAATGGTGAAACATATACACCTACAAACTTTAGTAATAAATATCCTAATGATGAAATTACATTAGCACAAGCAATCGCAACTAGCGATAATATATATGCAGTAAAAACACATTTATTTTTAGGAGAACAATCATTAGTTAATCTTTTATCAAAATTTGATATTAATCATGTTTCTCCACATCCTTCTTTAGCATTAGGAACATTAAATTCTAATATTTATGAAATATCTAATATTTATACAACTATCGCAAATACAGGAATTTATAATGATATACATACAGTAGAAAAAATAACCAATCATGAAGGTACAATACTATATCAAAGAGAAAATAAGAATGAACAAAAATTATCTCAAGATTCATGTCTTATTTTAAGTCAATTATTAACTTCTCCTTTTAAAGAAGTTTTTAAAACTTACGCATCTCCTACGATGATGAATTACCAAACAAATTATACCTTTGCAGCTAAAAGCGGTACAAGTGATTATGACTCATTATGTATCGGTTATAATCCTAATTATGTATTAGCAGGTTGGGTAGGATTCGATGACAATAGAGAATTAACATCTTCTACTCAAAAACGTATACCAAAAGCTATCTTTCAGAATATGGCTAATTATTTACAAACAAGTGAATCCTGGTATTCATTAAACAATAACATTCAAGCAGTAAAAATCAATCCATTAACAGGTGAATATCAAAGCAACGGTATAGAATACTGGTTTAAGAAATAGTCAATAATAGATAATATATTATATATGAGAGACTTTTTTGAAGATTTATTCACCCCACATGATATACAAATGCATATTGCCGATAATTTAAAGAAAAAGCGTAAAGAAGCTAATTTAACACAAGAAGAATTAAGCAACAAAGCAAATGTTAGTTTTGGCTCTTTAAAAAGATTTGAAAATAAAGGAGAAATTTCGCTAAAATCTTTAATTAAAATAGCAATAGCTTTAAATTGTGAAAACGAATTATATGAACTTTTCACAAAAAAGAAATACAATTCCATAGAGATTATAAATGAAAACAATTAACACTTTAGAAGTATTTTATAATAATATAAAGGTAGGAACTCTTGCAAAGCTTAAAGACAACAGAGTTGCATTTGAATATGATAGTTCCTGGTTAATAAAAGGATTTTCTATCAGTCCTTTATCTCTTCCTTTAAAAAAAGAAGTTTTTATTCCAAAAAAAATGACATTCGAAGGTTTATTTGGGGTATTCGATGATAGTTTACCCGATGGTTGGGGAAAACTATTAGTAGATAGAATGTTAATAAATCAAAAGATTAATCCACATACTATTTCTCACCTTAATAGATTAGCTATTGTCGGAAACACCGGTATGGGAGCTTTAACATATAAACCGGAATTTACTTTCAATAATATAGAAAGTAAAAAAGATTTAGATGAATTAGCCAATGAATGTAAAAATATTTTATTAACAAATTATTCAAAAGATTTAGACCAACTATTTCATATGGGCGGCTCCTTTGGAGGTACTCGTCCTAAAATATTAACTACTATAGATAATGAAGATTGGATTATAAAATTTCCTTCATCTTTAGATAAAGATAACATAGGAGAAATAGAATACCGATATTCTTTATGTGCAAAAAAATGTGGTATAGAAATGAGTGAAACAAGATTATTTCCTTCTAAAATATGTAATGGATATTTTGGGATCAAAAGATTTGATAGAAATAACCAAAAAAGAGTCCATATGATTTCAGTAGCTGCACTATTAGAAACAAGCCATAGAATTCCTAATCTAGATTATGATATTCTTATGAAATTAACTTTAAAATTAACTAATAGCTACGAAGAAATCGAAAAATTGTATCGTCTTATGTGTTTCAATGTTTTTGCCTACAATAGAGATGATCATTCAAAAAATTTTTCTTTCATTTATAATGAAGAAAAA
>JAXJVS010000144.1:0-19403 GCA_036308445.1 Bacilli bacterium
CTGTTGATGCTTAAAAAGTCATCACAAATATTTGCCACCTAATAACGAAATCATTATAATGAAAAATGAATAAGAATACAAGTGTAATAGAAAAAATCTAATAAAAACGAATTTTCATAATGAAAACGCTTCCATTTTAGAAAAAGCTATGCTATAATAAGAGTGTAAAGAAAGGAGTGTTGTAAATGATGAAAAATAGAAATAAATTTACTCCTTTAAACTTAAGAAAAATCAAGAAGAGTAGACCCCCAAATGTATAAGAACTTTCTTAATTGGTGTAACTCCTTCTCGATTAAGAAAGTTAGAGTATAAAAAGTTTCAAAGTTATAATAAGGTTGATATATATATTTCTTGTTATTATTTGATGATTGAATGTGAATGTTCAGGTGTATCGAAAGATACACCTTTAACATATTTTGTTGTATTGTTTTTCTTTAGTTTTAATAGGGAATAGTGTATAATGTAAATGTCATAGTTAATGATAATTTTATTATAGGAGGAAAAAATATGGCTAAATGGGTATGTAGTGTTTGTGGATATGTACACGAAGGTGATACTGCTCCTGAACAATGTCCAATCTGTAAGGTAGGACCTGACAAATTTATTAAACAAGATGGAGAAATGGAATGGGCAAGTGAACACGTTGTTGGTGTTGCTAAAGATGTTCCTGAAGATATCAAAGAGGATTTAAGAGCTAATTTTGAAGCTGAATGTAGTGAAGTTGGTATGTATTTAGCAATGGCTAGAGTTGCTCATAGAGAAGGATATCCTGAAATTGGATTATATTGGGAAAAAGCAGCTTGGGAAGAAGCAGAACATGCAGCTAAATTCGCTGAATTATTAGGTGAAGTTGTTACTGATTCTACTGAACATAACTTAACTGTTAGAGTTGAAGCTGAAAATGGAGCAACTTTAGGTAAAACTGAATTAGCTAAGAAAGCTAAAGCTTTAAACTTAGATGCTATTCATGATACAGTTCATGAAATGGCTAGAGATGAAGCTAGACATGGTAAAGCTTTTGCTGGTTTATTAAAAAGATATTTTGGAAAATAAGAGGTAAGATTGATTCTTACCTTTTTTTAGTGCTAGAATAATAGAGAAGGGAATGATAGTAATGATATCTTTATTATTTGCAATGATATCTTTATTTTTTGCTTATATTATTCTTGATGTTGGATTGTCTTCTATTTTTGCTTATTTTCATATTGAAGGATGGATGTTTTTTTTAATTGCTGGAATAATTATTGGACTTATTAAAGCTCTTTTGGATGGTAACTGGTATGTTATTACACCTTTGTTTTTTGGTTTGTTAGGATATATTATAGCTGTTTTTCGCTTTGATGGTATGGTTATTGTAATTATTCTTGGAATTATTTATTATAAGCTTCATGAAAGGTCTGAGTAGATTATGAAAGGTGCTTTTTCCTGTTGTAAAGGTATTATGATCTATGATACTGATAGAGAGGGTAATCAAGCTAGATACGCTTATTATGAAAATGAAAAGATAGTTGTAGAAGTAGGAAAATATGAAGATATCAAGAAATTAAAACAGGATCATCAAAAAGATTTTGAACGAGATAGCGTAATGGATAAGATTGTAGTTGGATTGTTTTTGTTGATGGTTATTATGTCTATTGTTAGTTTTATTGTTTTTCCATTGCTTTATTTGATTGCTGTGGTGATATTTTGTATAGGTGCTTATTTTCCTATAATTGTTTTATTGTTTTCGCATATAAATATATATAATAATAAAGAAATGTATCATCAAGCAAGAAGATATCATGCTTGTGAACATGCAATGCTGAATCTATTAACAAAAAACCAAGAGATAAACTTGGAAAATTTAAAAAATGCTTCTATTTATGAAGCTGAATGCGGTAATGTATATGCAGGTATGATTTTATTTTTAGTGTTGGAATTAAGCTGTTTGATTGTTAATGTTGTAAATATTGGTTTATTAAAAGCTTTTGTTATTTTATTGATAACTGTTATCTTGCTGTTTATAAACATCTTTAATCCTTATAATCCTTTTAAATTGTTGCAAAAACCAACGATTGAACAGCCTAGTGATAAAGAATATTTACTAGTTATTGAATTGGTAAAGAATTGGTAAAGAAAAATAAAATCGTTTGATATCGATATGAAATTCATATATACTTTTATTGTGTAAAAGGGAGTAGTTAGCACTTATGTGTTATATGAATCGTCATCACGCTTTTAAGCCGGTTTATATATGAAATAACAAGACTTTTATCATATTTTTATAATGTGATAAAGGTCTTTTTTCTTTATCACATAGAAGGAGGAAGAATGGAATATATATTTTTAGTTATTGGATTTTTATTATTGATTAAAGGAGCAGATTTATTTGTTGATGGTAGTTCTTCATTAGCAAAAACTCTTAAAATTCCTACTGTTATCATTGGTCTTACTATTGTTGCTATGGGAACAAGTGCTCCTGAAGCATCAGTCAGCATTAATGCAGCAATTGCTGGAAATAACGATATTGCTTTGAGTAATGTTGTTGGATCTAATATTTTTAATTCTTTAGTTGTTGTAGGTGTTTGTGCTGCTATGAGTGCTTTTTTAGTTAATAAAGATATTTTAAAAAGAGATTTACCTATTAATATTATTGCTTCGCTTATTTTAGCAGTGATGTTATTTGATGGTCAATTAGGTCGAATTGATGGTATTATTTTACTTGTAGGAATGATTGGATATATTGCCATGATGATTTCTTCAGCTTTAAAGAATAGGGTTGAAGAAGAAAATATTGAATCAATGCCTTTACCAAAGAGTTTATTGTTTATTGTTATTGGTTTGGCTGCTGTCATTTTTGGTGGTGATTTAGTTGTTGATAATGCTAGTGCTATTGCTTTATCGTTAGGATTGTCACAAAACTTCATTGGTCTTACTATTGTCGCAATAGGAACATCTTTACCTGAGTTAGTAACAAGTATAGTAGCTACTCGTAAAAATGAGAGTGCATTAGCTTTAGGAAATGCAGTTGGTTCTAATATCTTTAATATCTTATTTATTTTAGGTATGTCTGCTACTTTATCGCCATTAAATGTTTTAAATGAATCAATTATTGATAGTATTATTCTAATTGCTGTTGCGATATTATTATTAGTATTTGCGAAAAGTAAAGAAACAATGGGTAAAAAAGAAGGACTTATCTGTGTTTTTTTATATGTTGTATATACTGTATATTTATTTATCAGATAACTTTTTTCTCTCTATCTAACATACAAAAAGTGATGATATATAGACAAAAAATCATTACATCAAAGTTTTAAAAATGGTATAATAATTATACAACGTGTAGTTTGCAGTTGAACGTAAGTCCAGTTGTAAACTACACTTTTTTTAAAGGAGGAAAGTATGTTTAGTGTAGGTCATATGGTTATGCATCCTAATGCAGGAGTTTGTAAGATTGAGGATATTAGAAAACAGAAGTTTTCTAAACTTGAAGAGCAATTATATTATATTTTAAAACCGATTTTTGATAATAAGGCTTCTATTATTTATGTCCCTGTGGAAAGTGATAAAGTTGTTTTAAGAAGATTATTATCGATTAATGATATTAAAACACTTATTCATTCTGTTTCTTTAGATAAACCATTATGGATAGAAAATGATGCAAGAAGAAATGAAAAGTTTAAAGCTATTTTAAATAGTGGAGATCATGTTATAATTATTCAGCTTATTATTGAAATCCATAATCAAGAGATTGAAAAGAAAAAAACAGGTAAGAAATTACACATGGCAGATGGTCGAATCATGCAGGAAGCTGAAAAGATGATTCATCAGGAGTTTGCTTATTCATTGAAATTAGATATTGATGAAGTTGCTTCATATATTATGAATGAACTTCATATTGAAACAGAACGTGTATAACACGTTTTTTCTTTTTTTAAACAATATGGATAGATTTATTATGATTAGACATGGTATAATGTTTGGTAAGTTGAGGTGCTGTTATGAGTGATAAAGAAAAATTACGACAACAATTATTAGAACAGACTCTAGGGAAGAATGCAAAGAATCGTCGATTAAGTAGTGTTTCTGATGATTTACAACAGATATTGGATTTTCAAAGAGAATCTTTGAAAGAATTATCTCAAAATATCAGTCAGGATGAGTTGGATCGAATTAATAAGGAAATGGAAAAAGATTTTGGGATTACTTTTGATAAAGATGTTAAGAAGGATATTCAATCATTAGATATCATTTCTACTGATTTAAAGAAGAAATGGCATTATGATGAGACAATTGATGATATTTTGTCATTTGTTAAAAAGTCTGAACTTGTAGAAAAGAAAGAATATTCATTACTAATCTATGATTATCAGGATATTAAAAAGGTGATTGAAGATATAGCTATAAGATTAAATGAAAATCATTTTTTAAAAACTGATGATATTTCTTATATTGATTTTTCTTCTTATTCTCAGAAGATAGAAATCTTTTATCAGGATATGTATGAATGTTTATATGGAGCTCATCAGTTTATTGTTTTAGATTATATAGAACGATTACCGGTTACTTTTTTAAGTTCAATGATTTCTTTATTAAAGGATAAAAAGATATCATTAATGAATAGATATGTTGAAAGTCAGGGAACTTTAAAGGAAACCAATAATGTTTTAGTAAAAAACGCTTTTTCATCACTTGAATGGAACAATAAATATATTATTTTATTATCACATGATTCTTTATCTTCTTTAACTGATAAGTTAGGATCACCATTTATCAAAGCGATAGATGAAGTCAAAAAATTTATTGATTTAAAGCAGGATGATTATCAACAATTAATCATTGATAAAGTCAATCAATTAATTCAGAAAATTGAAAGACAATTAAAATTAAAAGTCAATGGTGATTTATCAAAATATATTATTCATGAAAAGATAACTGATATAGATATCTTTTTAGAGGATGTTCTAGAAGAATTGATTGATTTGAAATATAAATATGATATTAATGAAGTTAACATTAAGATAGATGAAGATAAGATTTATGTGACTATTGATAATGTAGATATTCCTTTGTTTGAAGAAGATCATTCTAGCTTTGAAGAGATAGATAATGAATTACAGGGATTAGTAGGGTTAAATGAAGTGAAAGAATATCTTGGATCATTGAAACAATATTACACTACTTATCAAAGAAGAAAAGCTCAAGGTAAGAAAGTTATGGATGTAAGTAAGCATATGATATTTACTGGTAATCCAGGGACTGGTAAAACCACTGTGGCTAGAATTCTGGCAAAATATTTAAAAACGGCAGGAATATTAGAAAGTGGTCATTTGATTGAAGTTTCTAGAAAGGATCTTGTAGGACAATATGTAGGTCATACTGCAGTTCTTACTAGTCAGGTTATTGATTCAGCGTTGGGTGGTGTTTTGTTTATAGATGAGGCTTATTCATTGTATCGAGGTCAAAATGATAGTTTTGGTTTAGAGGCTATTGATACTTTGGTTAAAGCAATGGAAGATAAACGTGATAATCTGGTTGTTGTACTTGCGGGATATGCTAAAGAGATGGAAGAGTTTTTAACTGCAAATTCAGGATTACGTTCTCGTTTTTCTAATATTATAGAGTTTAAGGACTATACTGGTGATGAATTGTGTCAGATAGCTTGTAATATTGCTAAGGGGAAAGATTATGTTATTGATGAAAGCTGTAAAGAAGCTTTAATGAAGTATTTAACGAAGAGAAATATTCTTGAGGGTGGTAATGGTCGTCTTGCTAGAAATGTTGTTGAAAAAGCAATGATTCATCAATCTATGCGTGGTAGTGATGATGATATATTAATATTAGATGATTTTATGGAAGGAAGTGAAGTCATTGAATAAAAAGAATGTTGAGATAAAACGTATTCCTAGTGTTTATCCTTTTGTGATCGCTGGTATAGTTTGTGTAATAGCAAGTTTTATTTTACCGATGTATAAATTGTATAGTTATCTTTTAGTGATTATATTGTTAGTTGGTATTCATCTTGTGTTAAAGAAAATGAATATTTTTAAAGATACTGTGATAGAGGTAGAAAGACCAGTTGTTTATGAAAGCAGTGAATTAGAGGAAATTGTTGAACAAGGTAAAGCTCAGATTTTAGAATTAAAGAGATTATCTACGATGATAGATAATTCTTCAATGACGAAAGATATCTTAAGTATTATTGATACAAGTCAAAGTATTCTTGATTATGTTATTGAAAATCAAGGATTAGTCAAAAAAGTAAGAAAATATTTTCATTATTATTTAGAAGAAATTGTAAAGATTGTTAAACAGTATGATGACTTTGAAGATGATCCTTTAAATGTCGAACATGTAAGAGTTTCTAAAGAAAAGATTGAAAAAACACTTTCTAATGCTAATACTTCTTTTATTCAATTTTATAATGATTTATATGAGGGAAAAGCAATGGATGTAAGTGTAGATTTAAAAGTATTTGAAAGTATGTTGAATAAAATGTAATAAAGGAGAAGAAAATATGGCTGAAGAAAAAATTGAATTAACATTACCAAAGGAAGAAGAGATGACTTTAACCTTACATCCTGAGGAAAAGAAAGAAGAACCTAAAAAACCAGTTGAAATAGTAAAAATGGAAGATAGTTTATCTGAAGCAGAAAGAAAACAAGTAGAAGATTTTTCTAAACAGATTGATATTACTGAAACAAATGTTATTTTACAATATGGTGCTGATGCTCAAAAGAAGATTGTTGAATTTTCAGATAGTGCCTTAAATAAAGTTAAGACTAAAGATTTAGGACAAGTAGGGGATATGATTGGTAATCTTGTTACTGAATTGAAAGGTTTTAATGTTAATGAAGAAGAAGAAAAAGGTTTCTTTGGTTTCTTTAAGAAAAGCAGCAATAAAATTGCTTCTTTAAAAGCTAGATATGATAGTGTTGAAACGAATGTAGATAAGATTAGTGCTGTATTAGAAGATCATCAGATTCAATTAATGAAAGATATTGCTTTGTTAGATGAGTTATATGATCATAATTTGCGTAATTTTAAACAATTAACTATGTATGTATTAGCTGGTAAAAAACGTTTAGAAGAAGCGAGAAATGTAGAATTACCTAAGTTAGTAGAAAAAGCAAAACAAACAGGATTACCAGAAGATAGTCAGGCTGCTAATGATTATGCAAGCTTCTGTGATCGTTTTGATAAGAAATTACATGACTTAGAATTAACAAGAATGATATCTGTACAAATGGGACCACAGATTCGTTTGGTTCAAAATAATGATACTTTAATGTCAGAAAAGATTCAGTCTACTTTAATGAATACAATTCCTTTATGGAAATCACAGATGGTATTAGCTTTAGGTGTAGAACATTCTAAACAGGCTATGGAAGCTCAAAGAGAAGTTACTGAAATGACTAATGAATTATTGAAGAAGAATGCAGAAACATTAAAAATGGCTTCTATTGAAACTGCAAAAGAAGCAGAAAAAGGTGTTGTTGAATTAGAAACATTACAGTATACAAATAAACAATTGATTGAAACATTAGATGAAGTTATGAAGATTCATAACGAAGGTCGTCAGAAACGTAGAGATGCTGAAACTGAATTAGCTAAAATTGAAAGTGAATTAAAAGCAAAATTATTAGAGGTAAGATAGTTAATGTCTATAGAAAAAAAGAATCTATTAATAAAAATAGGCGTAATCATTGTCGTTTTAGCTTCGTGTCTAATAAGTGGTAGAATGCAGTTAAATAGAAAGGTAGAAAAACTTGAAACTGTATTTCTAAATGGTGAAAATAATGATCAATTATCAGTTCATTATGATTTAGTAAAAATAGATAATAGTCTAGGTTATTTCTTATCTCTTTCAAAGAAGAATAATGTGACTAGCGATTCAGTAACAGTATTAGAAAAATTACATAAAGAATTTGATAGTCTTAAGATGATTACAGAATATAATGAATGGTATCAGAAAATAAAGCAGAATTATCCCATTGCAATTAATGAAGTTAAAGAAATAGCTTTATCTCATCAGCATTCTAAGATGTTAAGCAAATATGAAGCAACATATAATTCTGCAATTCATACAATTTCTTATTCTCAGTTTAATCAATTAGTTAATGAATATAATGAAGAAACGGATGGTATTATTGCTTCAACATTGAAGAATATGACTGGCATAAAGAAGGTGGTAACTTTTGATTAAAAAATTATTAATTACAATAACAACAATTTTAACTTGTCTATTACCGGTAACTGCAACAAGTATACCAATCCAGGATAGCTCAATTTACGTCAATGATTATGCTGATGTTTTGAGTAGTGATACTGAGAGTGCTCTTGTTTCATTAAATCAGGATTCTGATTTTGAAACTGGTGGTTATGTTGTAGTAGCTACTTTTGATTTTGTAGATGATGATTTATATGATTTTTCTTATAAGTTATTTAATCAATGGGGTATTGGTGATGAAGATAATGATAATGGTGTATTATTGGTATTAGATATTGGAAATGATAATTATTGTTATATTTTGGGTACTGGCATTGAAAAAGTGTTATCAGATAGTGAAGCGCGTACTATTATTGATGAATACATGGAACCTGATTTTGCGAAACAGGATTATGATAATGCTGTTGTGAAAACGACAAAACAGTTTTTAGATGTTATTGAAAATGGAAACTTTACAGTTGATGATAGTATTGTTTCGAATGAGAATTATATTACATCTCCAATTATAGGAGTTATGTTAGGAGGAATGTTTATCGTGGGTGCAGTAGCATTGATTATTATAATTGTAGTTATTATATCTTTCATTCCTCGTGGACCAGGATATAGAAGATATCGTGGTACTCCACCACCTCCATATCATAGACCGATGAGAGGTCCTGGGCCAATGGTTAGACCTGGAAGAATGGGTAGACCTAGTGGTATGAGAAGACCAGGCGGAATGGGTGGTTTTGGTAGTAGACCATCTGGTGGTTTTGGTGGTAGTCGAGGTGGTTCGCATCATAGTGGTGGAAGTAGCCGAGGTGCTGGAGGAACTAGACATTAAGAGCTGTAGTCAATACAGTTCTTTTTTAGTATAATGTTATAGGTGATAGGAATGAATGAAATAAATGCGAAGACTATATTAACAAAAAATAAGAATCCAGATTCATGGTTTGGTAATGATTATAATATGAATTTGTATCGAGGATGTTGTCATGGCTGCATTTATTGTGATAGTAGAAGTGATTGTTATCATATTGATTATTTTGATCAGGTGAGAGTAAAAAAGGATGCATGTCTTTTGTTAGAAAAGGAATTAATGTCTAAAAGAATAAAAGGAGTTGTTGGTATTGGTGCTATGAGTGATACATACAATCCTTTTGAAAGAAAATTAGAATTAACAAGAAATGCTTTAATATTAATTGATAGATATGGCTTTGGTGTATCCTTAGAAACAAAAAGTGGTTTAATTGTTAGAGATATAGATTTATTTAAAAGGATAAGTTTACATAGTGATGTTATTTTAAAAATGACGATTACATGTGCTAATGATGAGTTATCAAAGATTATTGAACCACATGTTTGTGTTTCATCAAAAAGATTTGATGCAATCAGACAATTAAGTGAAGCAGGATTATTTTGTGGGGTATTGATGACACCATTACTACCATTTATTAATGATACAGAAGAAAATATAAAAGACATTGTAAGATTATCTTATGAATCAGGAGCAAAGTTTGTTTATACCTATTTTGGTGTGACATTAAGAGAAAATCAAAGAGATTATTATTATGAACAGTTAGATAAACATTTTCCTGGCATAAAAGAGAAATATATAAAAAGATATGGACAAAGATATAATTGTCAAAGTAAGAATATTCAACGTTTAAGATATGTATTTATTCAAGAGTGTCATAAGTATGGATTATTATATAAAATGGAGGATATTATTAAAGCATATAAGAAACAAAAGAAAGTAGAACAATTAAGTTTGTTTTAGTGGTGATAATGATGATAATAAGAAAAGCGAATGTCAATGATTTAAATGATATATATCAATTAATGGATAGCGTAGATAATAAATGGTTTTTTAAGGATGATAGGGAATATGTTTATCGTCATGTTGAAGAAGAAGGTTTTATCTTAGTGGTAGATGATGATGAGATTGTTGCTTATTTAATGGTTCATTATGTTGATTATGATGAAGATGTTGATTTGCATCATGTTGTTTATATGGATTCAGTAGGTGTATTAGAATCTATGAGAGGGCATTCTTTGATGAAGAAGCTTATATTATATGCAGAAGATGTATTAAGAAAAAATGGTTATAAGTATTTTATGGCTACTGTTCATCCTGATAATATTTATAGTTATAGAGTATTAAATTGTTTAGGGTATAATAGAGTTAAAACAGTATATAAATATAATCATTTAAAAAGATATTTATTATTGAAAAGCGAAGACTAAATGTCTTCGCTTACTGGACTTTGGGATGGTCGACGAGAGTCGTTGACTTTATCAAAGTCTATTTTTTTTCTAGTGTTTTCTTCATAGTCTTTTTGATATATACATGAAAAAATAATATTTAATATATATTCCATTGATATTTGTGAAGCAAATGGAGCCATTTTAGAAAATATTTTTTCTCTAGAGTCTAAATGTAATGTATAATCTGCAAAATCTGATAATTGATTATCTCCTAATGATGTTATTGCGATAATTGGCGTTTTCTTTGTTTTTAAGACTTTCACAAATCTTATAATTTCATTAGTTTCACCTGAATAAGATATTACGATAGCTGCTTTCTTTTCATTGCTGGTGCTTGTTAAAAAGATCTGTTCACCAGGAATGGTTCTTATATTTACCATTTTAGCAATTCTGGCCATTTTATGCTGAAATGATAAACCAGCTAAAATAGAGTTCCCAAAACCATAGATATCAATTTCTTCACTATTATATAATAAATCTGTTATTTTATTTAATTCTTCAAAGTCGATTAATTGATGAGTATCATGAATGACTTCGTTAGTCAATGAAACTAGATTTTCAGCAATTGTTTCTTTACTATCGTGAGGTAAAAAAGGAAAATTAACATCTATTCTTTTTTGATTCCTTTTATCATATTGTAATTCAGCAGAATATTTGATTTTAAAGTCATTATAACCTTCTAAGCCGATTTTTCTGCATAATCTTACAATGGTTGCTGGAGAAGTATAAGTCTTATTAGCAAGCTCTTTTACTGACATAGATAATACATCTTCTCCATTATCTAATATATATCTTGCTATTTGTTTTTCTGAATGTGAGAAATCTAATTCGAATTCTAATTGTGTCATTATGCTCATTTATATCACCGTTATTATTATATCATGGAATTTATCTTTATGAAAAGATAGCATTTTACAAATGAGTTATTCTTTTGAATGATATTGTTAATGGATTTAAAGTTAGAAAAATAATATTTTAGGTTTTTACTGATTTTTTTATGGAGATATGAGATATGATTTTTGTTGAAAGGCAATTTATTGTTAAGTGCTGAATGTCTGTAGTTAATATATGTTATAAAGTATGTTACTTATGATATTTGCTTTTTATTTTTATAAATAAGTGTTATAATGATGCTAATCTTTATTAGGGGAAGTTTTAGTCTGTTTAACTTAAGTTATAAATAGTTATAAAACATTGTTGGCTTTTATAGCTTTTAATGATAGAATTAAGTATATACATTATAAGGGGATTTTAAATTATGAGTAAATACTATTCTATCAATGAATTTTCAAAAATTTTAGGAGTATCAGCACAGACATTGAGAAATTGGGACAACAATGGTAAACTTCATCCTCACCACACTTCTACTAATGGATACAGATATTATTCACATGAACAACTTAACCAGGTTATGAATATAAAACCAAATCTTGATAGAATTGTCATTGGATATTGCAGAGTTTCAAGCAATAAACAAAAAGACGATCTAGAAAGACAGATAGAGAATATGAAATTATATTTAACAGCACAAGGCAAACCGTTTGAGATTCTTAGTGATATTGGTTCTGGAATTGATTATAAGAAAAAAGGATTGAAAGAACTTATAAAACGTATATCGCAAAATAAAGTTGAAAAGGTTGTTGTTTTATACAAAGATAGACTTTTAAGATTTGGTTTTGAATTGGTTGAATATATCGCAAGTTTATACAGCTGTGATATTGAAATAATTGATAATACTGAAAAATCAGAACAACAGGACCTTGTTGAAGATTTAGTTCAAATAATAACAGTATTTAGCTGTAAATTACATGGAAAACGTGCAAATAAAGCAAGAAAACTTGTAAAAGAATTGATAGAACAAGGTGATGAGCATAATGATAAAAACAATTCGAGTCATGTTAATTCCAAATAACAGACAGAAGACTAAATTATTTCAATATGCCAATACAGCAAGATTTGCATATAATTGGGCTTTAGGTAGAGAGCAAGAAAACTACAGAAAAGGTGGAAAGTTTATATCAGATGGTGAATTACGAAAAGAGTTTACACAATTAAAGAAAACTCCTGAATATGCGTGGCTGAACAAAATTTCAAACAATGTAACAAAACAGGCTATAAAGGATGCCTGTGAAGCGTATAGAGATTTTTTTAAAGGATACACAAAGTTTCCACGATTCAAAAGCAGAAAACATTCTGTCCCAAAGTTTTACCAGGATAATATCAAAATTCAATTTACAGATACTCATGTAAAAGTTGAAGGATTTGCTGTTTCCAGGAAAAAGAATAAACAAAAGCTGAATTGGATAAGACTTGCTGAACATGGTCGAATACCATATAAGAATGTAAAGTATGTGAATCCACGTATTAAGTATGATGGAATTAACTGGTGGATAACTGTTGGAATTGAATATGAAGATTCTACTACTCTATCATCAAATGATGGTATAGGAATAGATTTAGGAATTAAGGATTTAGCAATATGTTCTAATGGTAATATATATAAGAACATAAATAAAACTCAAAGAGTAAAGAAACTAGAAAAAAGAAAACGCAGGTTACAGCGTTCCATATCAAGAAGATATGAGAAAAACAAGAAAGGAGTGAGTTACTGTAAAACAAGTAACATTATAAAAAGTGAAAAAGAACTTTTGAAGTTGAATCATAGACTAACAAATATTCGTCAGAACTATTTACATCAGATAACATCTGAAATTGTAAAACGAGAACCAAGTTTTATCTGTATGGAAGATTTGAATGTAGCAGGAATGATGAAGAATAGACATTTATCTAAAGCAGTACAACAGCAATGTTTTGCTGAATTTAGAAGGCAGATTGAATATAAATCTGCATGGAACAGTATACCAGTAATTATTGCAGACAGATTTTATCCGAGTTCTAAATTGTGCAGCTGTTGTGGAAATATCAAAAAAGATCTGAAGTTGTCAGACCGTATTTATAAGTGTGAATGTGGAAATGTGGCTGATAGAGATTATCAGGCAAGTCTGAATCTGAAAAGATATGGAGAAATGGTTTTAGAAAAATCTGTAGCATAACACTTTCAAGTTAATACAGATATGTACTGATACGTTAGTCAGGAATTTACGCCTATGGAATGTACAGGAATATGTAAGTAGTATATCAGAAACGATTACAAAAGCATACATGATGAAATAGGAATGAAACATAAAAGTTTATAACTTTTTATAAGTTTTCAGTAACGGAGTTTAGATGAATTATAATAAGTATACAAAACCTCAAAGAGGTTTAGATAAGAAGAAAATAATTATGATTATTATTGTTATTGCTATTATCGTTGGGGCAGGGATAGGATTGTTTATTCGTTTTTCTAGTTATGATAAGAAGGTAAAGGAAGAAACTGTTGTACAGGAAATTGATACTTCGATAACTGGTGATGCATCAATTGATCCTGAAAATGAAGAAATTAAAGAAGAGACTGGAGAAAGTGTTGATTCTAATGATTTAAAAGAAGAACAAGGGAAAAGTAATGGGATAGATGTTTCTAAATGGCAAGGAAAGATAAATTGGAGTAAAGTAAAGAATAGTCATATTGATTTTGCATTTATTCGAATTGGATATAGAGGAGAAGATGGAAAAATCTATAAAGATGATAATGCTGATTATAATATACAGCAAGCTATTAAAAATGATGTTTTAGTTGGTGTTTATTTCTTCTCTACTGCAGTTAATGAGAATGAAGCTAAAGAGGAAGCGAATTGGACTATGAAAGCTATAGAGGGTTATAGTATTTCTTATCCTGTTGTTTATGATTGTGAGGGGTTTACTTCTAATCGAATGGCTTCTTTAACCGTAGATGAACGTACAAATAATGCCATGACGTTTTTAAAAACTGTTAAAAGTGGAGGATATGATGTGATGTTCTATACATCACTTAGTGATGCTCATAGTCATTGGAATATGTCCAAGATAGAAGCTGAATATAAAATTTGGATTGCTCAATATTCTACGACTATATATCCTAAAAAAGCAAAACCAGATTATAATGGTGAGTGTGCTGCCTGGCAATATACGAATAAGGGTAGTGTAAGTGGTGTTAATGGTAATGTTGATATGGTTGTATGTTATTTTACTAAAGATAAGACTAAACCAAAAAATGAGAATGCTACTGTTAAAACAGCTGTAGCACCATTAACAGAAGAAGAAAAAATGTATACAACTGTTAATGAAAAAGTCACTGCCAAAGATGTAACGAATTTAAGAAAATCAGCAACTACCAAAAGTGATGTTGTGGTACAACTTAAAAATGGAGAAACTGTGACACGAATAGGTGTTGGTACGAATGGCTGGTCTAAATTAAAGTATAATAACCAGACAGTTTATGCAATTACGAGTTATTTAACTACTGATTTAACAATTAAAGAAGAAGAACCAGAAGTTAAAGAAGATATTGTTGCTGGACATACTTTTACAGCTAAAAATGATAAAGTGACTGCTAAAGATATAGTTAATTTACGTTCATTACCAACAACTGATAGTGATAAAGTTGGTACATTAAAGAGCGGTGATTTTTTGACTCGCACTGCTGTAAGTAATAAAGGCTGGTCTAGATTAACTTATAATGGTCAAGATGTTTATGCTGTTACAAGTTATTTATCAAATGAAGTTGTAAAACAAGAAGAACCAGAACAAACAATAACTGTATCAGATGGATTTAGTGCTGTTGATGAACAGGTAACTGCAAAGGATGAAACAAATTTACGTACTGCTCCTTCAACGACAGATTCTGAGATTGTATATAAATTAAAGAATGGGGAATATGTTAGACGTATAGGAGTTCATAATAATGGTTGGTCTAAATTAGAGTATAATGGTCAGACTGTTTATGCAATTTCATCATATCTTACAAAATAGTGAACATATTAAAGCAAATAATTGTATAGATTATTTGCTTTTCTTTTTTGAGTGATGTAATATTAGGAAAAAAGAAAGAGGATGAGAATTTTGGATAAAAAAGCTGAGTTAAGGAAACGTAATGAACCACCAGTATTATCGTTAGCAGAGGAGATTATGAATGCAATTAGTCATGGATTAGGTGCCATATTAGCCATTGCAGGAATGATTTTATTTCTTTTGAAATCTGATACTGGAATGAAAGTATTGGCATCTTTAATATATGGGATAAGTTTATTTGTACTTATGTTAATGAGTTGTTTGTATCATGCATTTAAAAGTAAGTCAGCAGTGAAAAGGTTATGGCGTCGTTTTGATTATATGTCTATTTATTTATTGATAGCGGGAACTTTTGCACCTATTTTATTGGTTTATTTACAAAGTCAATTAAGTTTACTGATGTTTATAGTTCAATGGATTGTAGTGGTTTTTGGGATTACTATTATTGCGATATTTGGACCAGGTAAATGGTCAGCTTTACATTTTACATTATATTTTGTGGTTGGTTGGAGTGGACTTATCTTTGTACCTTATTTTTATTCACACAATATGCCGTTGTTAATTATGATATTAGCGGGTGGATTAGTTTATACTTTAGGAATGTTTCCATTTGTTTCTGATAAGAAATATTGTCATGCTTTATGGCATGTATTTGTTTTGATAGGAGCAATACTTCATTGGTTTGGGATTTATTTATTTGTTTATTAGCGTTAAGTATGAAATTATGTTTCATTATTGATTGTATTAAAACATAAATTATGAAACAAAATTATAAAGAGCTTAAGAAGAAGTAATTATTATTTACTTCTTTTTTGTTTTGAAATAAAATAATAATAGATTATAAGGAGGAAATTTATAATGGAAAAGAAAATGCCTGAAAATTTTTATTGGGGTGGTTCAGTTTCATCTTTTCAAACAGAAGGTGCTAGAAACGAAGGTGGAAAAGGACTTTGTATTTATGATGTTAGACCTGTAAATCCTGAATTTGCTGGTTGGGATGTAGCTATTGATGCTTATCATCGTTATGATGAAGATATTGCTTTAATGAAAGAAATGGGATTCAATTTTTATCGTTTTTCAATTTGTTGGTCAAGAATTATTCCTAATGGTACATTAGATGAACCAGTTAATGAAGAAGGTGTAGCTTTCTATAATAATTTAATTGATAAATTAATTGCTGCTGGTATTGAACCAATGATTACATTAGTTCACTTTGATATGCCATATCATTTAGTTAAGAATTATAATGGTTTTGCTTCTCGTTATGTAGTAGATTGTTTTGAAAGATATGCTCAAGTATGTATTGAAAGATTTGGAGATAGAGTTAAACATTGGATGAGTTTCAATGAACAAAATTTACATGCTCAAATGATTAGAGTATCTAATGCTGAAGTTGTACCTGAAGGTGTACATCCAGCTAAACATTTATATCAAGTTAATCACAATGTATTTATTGCTCATTGTAAAGCAGTTAGAGCTTTAAGACAAATGCAGCCAGATGCACAGTTCTGTGGTATGGGTGCTGTAACTAATGTTTATCCTTATTCTAATACACCAAAGAATTATTTATTTGCTTGGCAAGCATATAACTATGCAAATGGTTTCCATGCTGATGTATTTGCTCATGGTAAATATCCTGATTATATGGTAGCTTATTTAGAAAATAGAGGATGGATGCCTAAATTTGAAGAAGAAGATGAAGAATTGTTAAAATATACAGTAGATTATATGGCATTCAGTTATTATCGTTCAGATACTTTAAGTGAAGGTGAGTTTGATTATGATCGTCCATTCCATGAAATTTATGGGGAACATAAAGTCAATAACCCTAATCTAGATAGAAATGAATGGAACTGGGAAATTGATCCAATTGGATTTAGATGGACTATGAATGATTTACATACGAGAACTGGCTTACCAGTATTTGTATTAGAAAACGGTATTGGATGGCGCGAAGATTTAGATGAAAATGGTGAAGTTAATGATGATTATAGAATTAATTATCATAGAGATCATATTCAAGAAATGAAAAAAGCTATGTTAGAAGATGGTGTACCATGTTTAGGATATATTACTTGGGGACCAATTGATATTCCTGCAAGTATGGCAGATATGTCTAAACGTTATGGATTTGTATTTGTTAATAGAACAAATAAAGATTTAAGAGATTTAAGACGTGTTCCTAAGAAATCATTTGCTTGGGTAAAAAAAGCATTTGAATCTAACGGTGAAGATTTAGATTAATATAAGCAGATGGATGAATTCCATCTGTTTTTTTGATACAATAATATCGAGGTGAAGTTAAATGAAAATAACTATTTTAGTAGATAATAATACATATATTGATAGATATTATTTAGGAGAACCAGCTGCTAGTTTTTATATTGAAATAGAAGATAAATTTATATTGTTTGATACAGGTTATTCTGATGTTTTACTTTATAATGCTCAAAAGATGGGTTTAGACTTAAGTCAACTTACTCATATAGTTATTTCACATGGTCATAATGATCATACTAATGGTTTAAAAGTATTGAATCAATATTTTGATATATCAAACATGAGATTGATTGCTCATCCAGAATGTTTTTTGCCTAAATATTATGATGACGGAGAGTATGTAGGAGCACCATATTCTATAGATGAAATAACTGATATAATTCAATATATTCCATCTAGAAGACCTTATCATATTACAGACAATCTTGTTTTTTTAGGAGAAATTGAAAGAACAAATCATTTTGAAAATCAAAAACCGATAGGAAAATATATTGAAAATAATATATCGAAAGATGATTATCTATTAGACGATAGTGCTTTGGTATATAAATGTAAAAAAGGGATTTTTATAATTACGGGATGTTCTCATAGTGGTATATGTAATATTGTAGAATATGCTAAAAAGGTTTGTAAAGATGATCGTGTATTAGGTATAGTAGGTGGTTTTCATTTGTTTGAAGATAACCAACAATTAAAAGAAACAATTCAATATTTAGAAGCATCTCAAATACAATATTTTTATCCGTGTCATTGTGTATCATTGCTTGCAAAAGCGAAAATGATGGAAAAATTACCAGTTAAAGAAACTGGTGTAGGTATGGTTATAGAGATAGATAACAATCATATTTCTATTAAATATCGTTGATAAAGTATTATATAAAAAGGTAAAGATAACATGGTTATAATGTTATGATGGAGGATATTTATGAAAAAATTATTATGTATTATAGGACCATCAGGCTCTGGAAAATCAACATATGTCAATTATGCAATAAATAAATTCAATTATGGAGAAATTATCTCTACGACTACTAGAAATCCTAGAATTGGAGAAAAAGATGGTAAAGATTATCATTTTGTATCTAAAAAAGAATTTGAAAATTTAGATATGATTCAAAGAGATGAATATGCTGGTAATTGTTATGGTACTGCTTTAAAAGATATTGAAGATGCTTATAAAGAGAGTGATATTGCTTTTATGGTTGTAACTTATGAAGGTGCTGTTGATTTTAAAAGAATATTTAAGGAAAGAAATATGGATATTGAAGTTATCAGTATATTTGTATATACACCAATTGAGGTATTAGAAGAAAGAATGATAAAACGTGGTGACGATTTAGAAAAAGTTAAAGAAAGAATTGATAATATTCAAAAAAGAAAAGAATATGATAATATGAATAAGACTGATTATATATTTGAACCTGATATTCATATGTCAATTGAAGAAGTAAGTCATCAATTTATTGAATTTATAAGTAAGATAAATTAACGATATATCTTTGGGTAGAGTCAAAAGTTTATGAAAACTTGTGATTCAGGCGAGAAAACGTATTATCTATAGTTGCTATTTTGATAAAACAGATGTTTTACGTTTTTCGTAAATAATAGGAAGGAATTAAAACTTACTTTCAATACAGAAAAAAGCCTATATTTGAGCGCAATGAGGCTATCGGGTCTCACATGTATTTTTAAAACTGTGATATTTTTAGTTGAGATGATATTGTGAACTTAGCTC
>JAXJVS010000145.1:0-28357 GCA_036308445.1 Bacilli bacterium
ATAAATAAAATAAATAAGAACCATGGGACACATGGGGATAGCTCGTTGATACTTATAACGTCAGTTATATTGAGCGAGAAGCTCCCGCTTCTATAAGCGGAGAGGGCATGTCACTTATCTTGATTCTTATTCATTAACAATTTATGATCCATTGAATTTAAAACAGATATATAATAATATAACTGATCCTGTGGAACTTAATAATTATATTAATAGACATTTTTCACAATGGGCTAAAGAATATCATTTAGATAATCCAAGAAATAATAATATATCTGATAGTTTTAAAAAGAGTTATGAAGAAAATCAAAAAATAATACAATTATCTAAAAATATATTTAAAAACTTTTTTAACAAGAAATAGATGCTTAAGGGTAATCACAGTAAGTTAATATCGTGATATATAAACCAGAAATAGAAGTTTCTGGTTTTATTTTTTTGAAGTCAAAAGAATGGGGATAAAGAAACGATAGGATTATTAGAGAAAAGTTAATAATTTGACAATTTCTATGATATGTATATAATTAAAATTATTGTTTAAGGAGTGTAAATAATGGCTGAATCAAATAAATTAGGTTATGAAAAAATATCAAAATTATTGTTATCATTAGCAATACCTTCAATAATAGCACAATTAGTAAATATGCTATATAACATGGTAGATAGAATATATATTGGACAAATGAATAATGGGACAACAGCAATGGCAGCATTATCAGTTACTTTACCGATTATTACTTTTATTACAGCTTTTACTCAATTAGTAGGAACTGGAGGTGCACCATTATGTGCTATTCGTTTAGGTGAAAATAAAAAAGATAAAGCTGAAGAGATAATGACTAATAGTTTTTCTCTATTGTTGATGATGGGGATAACTCTTACAGTTATTATATTAGTATTAAAAGAACCATTACTATATTTATTTGGGGCAACTGAACAAACAATTCAGCCAGCTATTGAATATATTACTATATATGCTTTAGGTACAGTCTTTGTTCAATTAACATTAGGTATGAATTCTTATATTAATACTCAAGGTTTTGCAAAGATTGGTATGCGTACTGTTATTATTGGTGCAGTATTAAATATTATTTTGGATCCTATCTTTATTTTTATACTAGATATGGGAGTAAGTGGTGCTGCACTAGCAACTATTATTTCACAAGGTGTTTCAGCTCTCTGGGTTATGAAGTTTTTATTTTCTAAGAAGAGTTTTATTAAGATTAGGAAGCAGTATTTAAAACCTAAATTATCTATTTCATTATCAATCATGGGATTAGGTATATCACCATTTGTGATGAGTGCGACAGAAAGTTTTTTGCAGATATCTTTTAATAATCAATTAAGTTTATTTGGTGGGACTATGGCTATTGCAACTATGTCTATACTTACAAGTTTATGGCAGTTTATTACTTTACCTTTACAGGGATTATGTCAAGGTGCTCAGCCAATTATGAGTTATAATTATGGTGCTAATAATTATACAAGAGTAAGAAATACGTTTAAATTATTATTTAAACTATGTGTTGGTTTTTCTTGTGTTGTTGGTTTTTTAATAATCTTTTTTTCGGATTTCTTTGTGTCTATCTTTACAAATGATATAGAAACTGTAAAATTTGCATCTTGGGCATTAAAAGTATATATAGCTGGTTCAGTATTATTTGGTGCTCAAATTGCATGTCAGCAATCTTTTATGGCTTTAGGACAAGCAAAGATATCTTTAACTATGGCTATCTTTAGAAAGATTATCTTATTAATACCATTAATTTATATATTTCCATTTATATTTAAAGATACATCTATTGCAATAATGTGTGCTGAAGGAATCATGAATATGGTTAATGATGGAACAAGAGTTTTTGCAGTATTATTTGCAGAACCTGTTTCTGATGTTTTAGCAGCTCTTACAACTTCGACAATGTTTTATCGTTTTTATAAGAAAAGTCTTTGTTTAGAAGATAAAAAATTATAACATAAGTTGTAAGAAATATAAAAAAATGTTTAAATATGTTAGAGGTGTGGTTATGAGAGAAAAGAATTTAATTGACAGGGTACTAGAAATAGATCCTGCTGCTAGAAATAAATTTAATGTTGTAGTGAATTATCCAGGAGTACATGCGATGTGTTTCTATCGTATTACACATTTTCTTTGGGGACATCATTTTTACTTTATTGCTCGTTTTTTAAGTCAGTTTGCTAGATTTTTAACTGGTATTGAAATTCATCCAGGAGCTACCATTGGTAAAAGATTTTTTATTGATCATGGTATGGGTGTTGTTATTGGGGAAACAACTATCATTGGAGATGATTGTATTTTATATCAAGGTGTAACTCTTGGAGGTGTAGGAACAGGAGAACATAAAGTAAAAAGACATCCAACTTTAAAAAACAATGTTATGATTTCTTCTGGAGCTAGAATTATTGGTGATGTGACTATTGGTGATAATAGTATTGTTGGGGCTTCTTCTGTTGTGTTGAAAGATGTACCTGCTAATTGTACTGTTATTGGTATTCCTGGTAGAATTGTAAAACAGGATGGTATAAGAGTAGATAAAGAGTTATAAAAATACTCCTTGTTCATAAATATGAATAAGGAGTGATTTTATGTCTATAGAATTACAGGCTAATTTGTATTATTATCATTTGGGTTTAGTAAAAAGAGAAGATAATTTATATTGTTTAGTAGATTTAGATACGAATGAATGGTATGAGAAGATGACGATTTATTATATCAGAAAGTTATTAAATACATGGAATCAGAATACAAGGTATAAAACAAGGTGATAAGCATTTCACTTTGTATTTTTTCTTTTGTTTGGTAAAATGATAGTGGTGATAATTATGAAACGTTTAATTCAAAATACAACTAGACAAGAAAGAATAGATATTATTAACGAGTTATATCATTGCCATAATGGTGATTGTGAAAATTGTGGAATATGTAAGATATTTGTAGGAACATCACCATTAGAAGTCTTTGAACCTTATATTGAAGGATATCAAGAATTAAATGAGGTATCAATGGAATTTAATCAAAAAAGAATGAAGTCATTGTTTAAATAAATGAAACAATGACTTCTACTATTTTTTCTAAAAATTCTTGGTCAGCAATAGTAAATCTATTGAATGATGGAGAATCAATATCTAATACTCCAAATAATTGATTCTCTTTGATTATTGGTAAGACAATTTCACTATTACTAGCGCTATCACAGGCAATATGCCCTGGAAAATCATGAACATTATCCACACGTTGTACTGCTAAATTTTTAGCTGCCGTTCCACATACTCCTTTTCCCATTTTGATATGTGTACATGCAACTTTCCCTTGGAATGGTCCTAATACTAATTCTTCGTTTTTATAAATATAGAACCCTACCCAATTGATATCATCTAATATTTCATTTAAAAAAGCACTCGTATTAGATAAATTTGCGATGAGATCATGTTCGTTTTCTACGATAGCTTTTAACTGTTTTACAAAAAGATTGTTTATCATTTGCTTTCACCTCATAAATAGTATACCATACTTATGAGGTGATGCAAAAATGAAATTGAGTCAAGTAAAAATGTGTGAAGATCATCCTTTATATCATATTGCGATAGGTAGGAAAGAAGAACTATATCAAAGAAGAAATGATTTAAGGAGTGCATTTGGTAGAGATTATACAAGAATTATCTTTTCTCAAGGATATCGTAGATTAAAACATAAAACTCAGGTCTTTTTTGCAGTAAAAGATGATCATGTTTGTACAAGAAGTGAACATGTCAATCTTGTTGAATCTATTAGTTATACAATTGCGAGTGAATTAGGACTAAATACTGAATTAACAAAAGCTATTGCAGTAGGGCATGATATAGGACATGCACCCTTTGGTCATGGTGGTGAAAAGATATTATCAGAAATTGCAGAAAGTCAAGGGTTATCTCATTTCTGGCACGAGAAGAATAGTTTGAAGTTTGTGGATGACATTGAGTTATTAGAAGATAATTATCATCATAGTCATAACTTAAATCTAACATATGCAGTGAGAGATGGTATTATATCTCATTGTGGAGAAATGAATCAGAAGTATATAAAACCTAGAGAAGAAGCTATAGATTTAGATAATTATAATTATGCTGGAGAATATAATCCTTGGACATATGAAGGATGTGTAGTCAAGATGTCTGATAAGATTGCTTATCTAGCTAGAGATATTGAAGATGCATTAAGATTAAATATTATTACTCAAGAATTAGTTGATAGTTTAAAAGATGAATTAAATGCTTTGGGAGATTATCAATTTTATGCGATTAATAATGGTTCTATTGTCAATTATTTCATTGCTGATGTTATTGAACATAGTTCAATTGAATTAGGGATTGGTTTATCAGATGAAGCTTTTGAAATTATGAAGAAGATTATGAAATTCAATTATTCTCATATATATTTAATTAAAAGAGTAGATGTACATAAAAAATATGTATCATTAATATTACACTCTATCTTTAATTTCTTATATGATTATTCTTATTCAGCTAATATGATAGAATCATTAAAACAGGATGAAAAAAATTATCCAGAATTAATTTCACATTACTTAAGCTGGTTAGATAAATATGCTTTGATTGATGGAATAAAAAGGAAAGAAAAATACGATAATAAAATCATTTATGATTTTATAAATGATTCTTCTTCGTTGAGTCGTAGTATTTTAGATTATTTATCAGGAATGAGTGATGATTTTATTATTAAAGCTTTTCATGAACTGATTTCGTTTTAATGGCTATAATTTATTGTTGATTGAGGTATCTCTTTAATGTGAGGAAAAGCTAATTGTTGCATGAGAGCTATTAATAGCTCTTTTTTATATGTACGAATTTATGGTTTGGAGTCAATAGAAGCTTATTATTCCTTAAATTTTCATATATTAATATGCTACATTGCTTACAAACATCTAGTTATATTCTTTGTTTTTTTTATGAGAATAAAATGATTATTATATTGTTTTATAATAGTATGAAAATGACTACTTGTGATTTTATTTTGTGGAAAAAAAGGTTTTAGTCTATAGAAAATAATGATACAATATAAAAATAAGTGAGGGGGAATTTATATGCCAATTAAAATACCTGATGATTTACCGGCATCTAAAATACTAAGAGAAGAAAATATATTTGTTATGGATGAGACAAGAGCATCTACACAAAGAATTAGACCTTTAAAAATATTAATATTAAATATAATGCCTACTAAGATTGTAACTGAAACACAGTTATTAAGAATGTTATCTAATACACCGCTACAGATGGAAATTGATTGGATTCATATGGAAACTCATGAATCTAAAAATGTATCTAAGGAACATTTGTTGGCTTTTTATAAAACTTTTGATGAAATTAAAGATAATAAATATGATGGTTTAATTATCACTGGTGCACCAGTAGAAAAATTAGAATTTGAAGAAGTTGATTATTGGGACGAGTTTACTAAATTATTAGATTGGTCGAAGACTCATGTATTTAGTTCATTCTTTATTTGTTGGGCAGCACAAGCAACATTACATCATTTTTATGGAATTAATAAACATTTATTACCACATAAATTAACAGGAGTATACTTACATCATACCAATGCTTCTAAAATGAAAAGAAAGATATTAAGAGGATTTGATTATCAGTTCTATGCTCCTCATTCTCGATATACTACAGTCTTAGCAGATGAAATAGAAAAGATTGGTGATTTAGATATCTTAGCTCAGTCTGATGAAGCAGGGGTTTATATAGTAGCCTGTAAAGATGGTTCAAGATTCTTTGTAACTGGACATCCTGAATATGATCCTGATACTTTAGATAAAGAATATCGTAGAGATTTAAAAAATCCTGATATTGAAAGTGAAATGCCTAAGAACTATTATTTGAATGATGATATTAATGGTGAAATACAAGTGAAATGGCGTTCTCACGCTTATTTGATTTTTTCTAACTGGTTGAACTATTATGTTTACCAGCAAACACCTTATAATCTTGACGAATTAAAGGAGAGATAACAATGTATGTTGATTTAATTTTGCCAACATTGATTATGACTTTTTTAGCTATTATTGCAGTATGTATGATTGTTTTTCCAATTCTGTTTTTAATTCAAAGAAGAAAACATCATAAAGAACTTATAGCTATCTTAAAAGAAAACAAATTTATTAAGAATCTTGTAGAAAAATCTAAATGACAATTTATGATTTTATGATAGTAGATAGAATTCTATTAATAAATCATATTGCTTTATATTAAGAGATTATTCATCAATTGAGTGATTAATGCGTGAATAGTCTTTTTATATAGTGAATACTTTTAATGTTATACTTATATATACAGCATGTTTCTTGCTTGATTTTATTAAAAAACTTATAAATATAATTGAAAGTATTACAATTATATTATGTTAAATAAGTGAGTTTTTAAAAATGTTATCTATTTTTGATTCATTCTTTTCTTATTTATTAAAGATTGATAAAATTCATCGATACTTCTAAAAGATAGAAAGGTTTTAGATATGGAAGAATCCATAAAATATGTAATTCTTTTCATTTGATGAATTTAAAGTTATAATTGAAGAAAAGAGAGGTATTGATATGAGACCAAAACTACATTTTACACCAATAAAAAACTGGATGAATGATCCAAATGGTTTTATTTATTTCAAAGGATATTATCATTTATTTTATCAGCATTTTCCTTATGATGTGAAGTGGGGGACAATGCATTGGGGACATAAAATATCAAAAGACTTCATTCATTGGGAAGATAAAGGAATAGCTTTATATCCTAGTAAAGATTTTGATCGTAATGGCTGTTTTTCTGGTTCAGCAATAGAAGTTAATAATAAGATGTATCTTTATTATACTGCTGTTGTATATACAAAATTAAATCCAGATAATATACATGTATCTGGTGACTCTTTTCTAGCATCACAAGCTATGTTTATAAGTGAAGATGGCATTCATTTTGATTCTAATACAAAAAGAGTGGTAATACCTACATTTGATAAAGATGATAAGATAGGACATTGGCATAATACAAGAGATCCTAAGGTATGGAAAGAAGATGATACATATTATATGGTCATTGGCAGTCAATATGCTGATGGAAAGAAAATGAAAGGACAAATATTAATTTATACAAGTAATGATGCTTTAAATTGGCAGTATAAAAATAGATTAATTAATCCTACAATAGATAGTCATATGTGGGAATGTCCAGATATCTTTAAGATTAACGATAAAAGAATATTAATTATGTCTCCTGAAGATACATTAAAAGATGGAATAAATTATCCAAGCCATGCTTCTTGGTCATTTATTGATTTTAATAAAGATACATGTGAAAGTCATATGACTAGTGAGCTTCAGTATTTAGATTATGGATTAGATTTATACGCTCCTACATCAACTATAGATGAATATGGAAATAGAGTTGTTGTAGCGTGGCTTAGAATGAGCGAAGCAGTAGATAATGAATGGATAGGAATGTTTACATTACCTAGAGTAGTAACCATTAAAAACAATCATGTTTGTTTTCATGTTCATCCCCATGTAGATAAATTATTTAAGGATGAGGTAGATTCTTTTACAAATATTGAACCATTAAAAATAAGTGTAGATTTAAAAGAAGGCAGTTATTTAAATATTGGTGGATATCAAATAACTTATGAAGATGGTTGTGTTCATACAAATAGAGAAAAAGTATTTACTGATGTTTCAAAACTATTCAATAAAAAATCTAATATTGGTAAAAAATTCTCTACACCATTATTAAAGAATGGTAATCATATTGATATTTATGTAGATGCAAATGTGATTGAAATTTATATTAATAATGGAGAATATGTATTGACTAATATAGTTTATGGTATGAATGATGACTTTGAATATAATGATATAGAAAACTTAAAGATGTATAAAGCAGATGTATAATCATCTGTTTATACATCTTTCAAATAGAGTTTGATGGGGAGGGTAAATAATGGATAAAAAGCAAGATTTTACTCAGGGGGTTATCTGGAAACAGTTATTATTGTATTTTTTTCCGATTCTTATAGGTACTTTTTTTCAACAGCTTTATAATACTGTTGATACAATTATTGTAGGACAGGCTGTTGGAACAGAAGCTTTGGCTGCGGTTGGTTCTACTGGTAATTTAACAAATTTAATTGTTTATTTATTTGTTGGTTTGTCTACAGGAGCAACTGTTGTTATTGCGCAATATTATGGTGCTAGAGACGATAAAAGAGTTTCTAGAGGTGTTCATACATCTTTTGCTTTAGCTATCATTTCCGGGATTATAATGATGTTATTTGGATTATTGTTTTCTAAACAGTGTTTATCATTGATTGGTGTACCGTTAGAAATATTAGATGCTGCAACATTATATATGAAAGTTTACTTTCTAAGTATGATTCCTGGTACAATATATAATATAGGATCTGCTATTTTAAGAGCAGTTGGTGATTCTAAAACACCTTTATATTATTTAATTGTGTGTAGTATAGTAAATGTTGTTTTTGATTATATATTTGTAGTTATATTTAAGACGGGAATTGCAGGGGCAGCAATGGCCACAGATATAGCTCAATTGATTTGTGCTATATTAGTAATTATGAAATTGATAAATACAAATGATATATATCAGTTAAGAGTAAAAGAAATATGTCTTGATTTTCAAGTATTAAAAAGTATTATTAGAATAGGTGTACCAGCTGGATTACAATCAACAATGTATTCAATATCTAATATAGTATTACAAACTCATATTAATGCTTTTGGGACACTCACAATTGCATCATGGTCGGTTTATGGTAAGATAGATGCTTTATTTTGGATGGTTATGAGCGCTATAGGTTCTTCGGTTACAACTTTTGTAGGTCAAAATTATGGAGCTGGTAAACATGACAGGGTAAAACGAGGAGCTATTTCTGGTTTAATGATTGCATTGATTGCTTCTTCTATAATTAGTTTATTATTTATGCTTTTTGGTGAGCCTATCTCATGTTTGTTTTCTGGTGATATGAATGTTATAGAACATTGTTATAGTTATATACAATTTTTATCTCCATTCTATTTTACATATTGCTGTGTAGAGATTTTTTCTGGTACATTGAGAGGATGCGGAGAAGCATTGAAACCAATGCTTCTTGTATGTATAGGTGTTTGTGTATTGAGAGTTATATGGGTTACTTTTGTATCACCATTATTTGGAACTTTTAATATGGTTATTATATCTTATCCTATGACTTGGTCGGTAACCTCTATATTGTTTATTATCTATATTTATAATTATATGAAAAAAAGGCTAGCGTAGCCTTTTTATTTTTGATCTTTCATTTCTTTAAACTTCTTTAATATTTCTAAATAAGAAGAAATTTCATCAGTCTCACATTGATTAAAGAAATCTGCAACTTCTTCCATTATAATTCCTTTGTTATTATCAATAACATCTAACAGGAGATAATCTACTGTTACATTTAAGTTATTAGCAAGCTTAATTAAAGTAGGTAAGCTTACTTTAGTATTACCGTTTTCAATATTAGATAAATGTTGTGGAGTAATGTTACATAATTCAGATAACTTTTCTTGAGTCATTTTGTATTTAAGTCTAGTTATTTTTATTCTATAGCCAATTGCATTATAGTCTAAGTCAACGATCATCTGGTTTCATCCTCTATTCAAAAATGTATATTATTATTGTAACTTTTGTTTTACAATAATATAATAAACTATATAAATAATACTATTCATATAGTTTGAGAAAGGAAGATGAAAATGAATAATAATTATGATGAAGTACCAATGAATGAAATTATAGAGCATTTATGTGATGAATCAGAAATGATTCAAAAAAAGATTTATCAGTTAAGTCATGATATAGATGATAAAACAGCAAAAGAGTTAATAAAGATATTAGATGATTTTGAAAGACTAGATGCAAGCTGTTATAAATTAAAGAATTTACATAGATGTTTAAAAAAGATGATATAGTTAATTTTGAGTATATAAAAAGCCCTTTAATAGGGCTTATCTTTTTATTGGTGCAGTTGATGAGATTTGAACTCACACGGACTCGCATCCACTACCCCCTCAAAGTAGCGTGTCTACCCTTCCACCACAACTGCATTGTAATGATTATATCAAAAAAAATTTATCAGTTCAATAATAAAAAATCAACCAGGATGAAGTTTTTATATTAAAAAATGTGAAATTTGAAAATTGTGTTGATGTTTAAACAATTTTCGGTTATTATAAAAATGCTGTTTTAAAAAAAGGAGGAAAAATTCATGGATTCAAAAAAGATAAAATGGTATAACCTTGCATTCATGGCATTTTCAACTGTATGGGGATTTGGTAACGTTTTAAATGGTTTTGTTTATTTTAACGGTGTTCAAGTTATTTTCAGTTGGATTTTAATGTTTGCATTATATTTCGTGCCATATGCTTTAATGGTAGGAGAATTAGGTTCAGCATTTAAAAATTCAGGAGGAGGGGTTTCTTCTTGGATTAATGAAACAATTGGTCCAAAAATGGCATATTATGCTGGTTGGACATATTGGGCTTGTCATATTACATATATAGCAAGTAAAGGTAGTGGAGGTTTAAAAGCATTAAGTTGGGTTATCTTCCAAAATGCAGAAACTTATGCTAGCTTTCCTACAATTGTTATTCAATTAGCAACTTTAGCAGTATTCTTATTCTTCTGCTTTGTTGCAAGTAGAGGATTAAATCCTTTAAAGAAATTAACTACTATTGCAGGTTCATCAATGTTTGTTATGTCAATACTTTATATTCTTATGATGTTCGCAGCTCCAGCAATTAATCCAAATGGTGGATTTATTTCAGCTGATTTCAGCCTAGATAATATTATTCCACAATTTAATACTCAATACTTTACTTCTTTATCAATTTTAGTATTTGCAGTAGGTGGTTGTGAAAAGATTTCACCATATGTTAATAAAGTAGAAAATCCATCAAAAGGATTCCCTAAAGGTATGATTTCTTTAGCAATTATGGTTATGGTTTGTGCTATTTTAGGAACTGTTGCTATGGGAATGATGTTTGATCCAGCTGTTATTAATGGATCTGAAGAAGCATTTAATTCTTATGTAAGTAATGGAGCATATTGGTCATTCCAAAAATTAGGAGAATATTATGGCATGGGTAATGTTTTAATGATTATTTATGCTATTTGTAATACTATTGGACAATTCTCTACATTAGTATTAAGTATTGATGCTCCTCTTCGTATGTTATTAGAAAATGAAGAAGCAAAACAATTTATTCCAAGTGCATTATTGAAACAAAATAAGTATGGAGCTTATATCAATGGTATTAAGATGATTATTGCTTTATCAGGAAGTATTATTTTAATTCAATCATTTGTACCTGGAGCAGATGCAGTTCTAACTCAATTAACTAAGTTAAATTCTGTATGTATGCCACTTCGTTATTTATGGGTATTTGTAGCTTATATAGCATTAAGAAAAGTAAAAGATCGTTTCAACCCAGAATATAAATTTACAAAAAATCAAAAAGTTGCCTTATTCTTTGGGTTCTGGTGTTTCTTTGTAACAGCAGCTTGCTGTATTATGGGTATGTATTCTAATGATTTATTTACTTTAGCATTAAATATCATTACACCAGTTATATTAACTGCTTTAGGTATGATTTTACCTGCAATTAAAAAACGTGAATTAGCAAAATAAAGGGGTCATACCCCTTTGTTTTTTTTAAAAAAAGGATATAATATATGAAGGAGGATAAAATATGTATAAAGAATCGACAAAAGAATTATTATCATTTATTCAAAATAGTCCTAGCTGTTTTCATGCAGTAAAGACAATTAAAGATATGTTAATAGATAAAGGATATCAAGAATTGAAAGAATGTGAATCATGGAATTTAGAAAAAGGTGGTAAGTATTTTACAACTCGTAATGGTTCTAGTCTTATTGCTTTTTCTATTGGAAATCAGTTAGATGACTATCATTTTCAGCTAACTTCTAGTCATAGTGATTCACCTACATTTAAAGTAAAAGAAGTTGCAGAACTCAAAGGAAAAGGTGGCTATGTTCAATTAAATACTGAAGGTTATGGTGGAATGTTATGTGCTACATGGTTGGATAGACCATTATCTTTAGCTGGTAGAGTATTAGTCAAAGAAGGAAATACTTTTAAAAGTAAGCTCGTTTCTTTTGATAAGGATTTAGTATTAATTCCTAATGTTGCTATTCATATGAATAGAACTGTAAATTCAGGCTATGAATATAATAATCAGGTAGATATGTTACCTTTATTATCTGCTGGAGATTATCAAGATGGTGATTATTATTCAATGTTAGCTGATGAATTAAAGGTAGATAAAAAAGATATTTATGGTACTGATTTATATTTAGTTAATAGAGTTAAACCTAGTATTTGGGGAATGAATGAAGAATTTGTATCTAGTCCAAAATTAGATGATTTACAATGTGCATTTACTTCGTTAAAAGCAATGCTAAATGCTAAAAATGATCATGCTATCAATGTTTATGCTTGTTTTGATAATGAAGAAGTAGGTTCTGGTACAAAGCAAGGGGCTTTATCTACTTTCTTATTTGATGTTTTAAATAGAATTAATGATAATCTAGGATATACTAGAGAAGATTATTTTAGAGCTATTGCAAAGAGCTTTATGGTTTCTTGTGATAATGCTCATGCAGTTCATCCTAATCATCCAGGAAAAACTGATGCTACAAATTGTACATATTTAAATAAAGGTATAGTTATTAAATTTAGTGCTAATCAAAAATATACTACTGATGCTATTAGTAGTGCAGTATTTACTGGTATTTGTGAAAAAGCTCAAGTTCCTGTACAATATTTTGCTAATAGAAGTGATATGGTAGGAGGAAGTACTTTAGGTAATCTTTCTTCCCAAAAAGTATCATTACATACAGTTGATGTAGGTTTACCTCAGCTAGCTATGCATTCATCATATGAAACTGCTGGTATTAAAGATACTTATTATATGATAAAAGCCTTAGAGATGTTCTACAGCAAGAATTTACATATTACTGATAGTGATATGATTGAGGTGGAAGAATAATGATACATATCGATAATATTCATCTTGTAAAGAAGATGGATCAAAGATATCAGGATGCTTATAACGATTTTTATAAAGTATTATTAAATGAAGATAAAAGCAATGATGTTAAGAATATTATTGCTAATATAGCTATTGAACAATTAATGAAAGCTAATGAAAAAAATCAGAATCCTGATATTGTTCTTCCTAAAGATAAAAAATATCGACAATATCTTAAAAGTATAATTAAATCAAAAGAATATATTCAAATGAAAGAAAAAATTAAAAATCAAGACTTAGAAAAAATAACTATTTCAGGTATTTGGTTAACAATTTCATTATGTCTTGTTCTTATGTTTTTTAAGTGTATTATTACTAATAATTATGTGATAAATTTTAGTGTCGATTTAATCATAGCTGCTATTTCATTAATATTGGTTATTCAAAACTATAAAATAAGAGTAAGAATTATAGAAAGATATAAATTAGGAAAATATTTCTATTTCTTTGATACAGCTTCACTTGTTTGTTGTATTATTGCAAAGGTATCAATACCAGGACAATTTGATGTAAGTTATGTTATTTTAGTTATTAATTATTTTGTAACTAAGAAAAAAGCTGGAAAAAAATTAGATGCTATTCAATAAGATAAAGCCTTCTAAAATTTATTTTTAGAAGGTTTTATGCTATAGTTATTCTGTGAGGAGAATGTTTATGAATAAATCTAAGTTAATGATAATATCTTCAATGGTTATTTTTGGTACTATTGGAGTCTTTAGAAAATATATTCCTTTATCATCTGAACTGATAGCAATGATAAGAGGGATTATTGGTTCTTTATTTTTAATACTCGTATTAAAAATAAAGAAGGAAATGATAAATTGGCAGGCAATCAAAGACAATTTATTATTGATTTTTATTTCAGGGGGATTATTAGGTTTTAATTGGATATTATTATTTGAAGCTTATCAATATACCAGTGTTGCAACTGCTACATTATGTTATTATATGGCACCAATATTTGTTATTTTAGTATCACCTTTTATTTTTAAAGAAAGATTAACTATAAAGAAGATTGGTTGTGTGCTTGTTTCTTTAATAGGAATGATTTTTGTATCCGGAGTGTTGAATACTGGTTTTTCAGGAATACAGGAGACTACAGGAATATTATTTGGCTTAATAGCAGCTCTATTTTATGCAAGTGTGGTAATTATCAATAAGAAGATAATAAATATCGATGCGATAGATCGTACTGTTATGCAGTTATCTACAGCTGCTGTCATTTTATTACCATATAATTTTATAACTGGACAATTTACAGATGTTTCTTTAACTTTAAATGTTTTTATTATCTTATTGTTTGTTGGTATTGTTCATACAGGCATAGCTTATGCACTTTATTTTGGTTCTATAAAAGATTTAAAAGCTCAGACTGCAGCATTATTTAGTTATATTGATCCTATTGTTGCGATTTGGTTATCAGCTCTTGTTTTACATGAAAATGTAGGAATAAGTGAAATCATAGGAGCGGTGCTTGTTTTGGGAGCTACAATTATAAGTGAATTAACAGATATGAAAGGTGAAAAATAATATAGAGAAATACTGTGTTTATGAGAAGGGATTTCATATCGAAAGATGATGTTGTTTCTATGTATAAAGAAAAAGACAAGGTGATAACCTTGTCTTTATTCTTTAATTAAATCATATAATGCTTTAGCGTAGATAGCAGTAGCTTTCATTAATGAATCAATTGATATTTTTTCATTATTTTGATGAATCTGATTATTTTCACCTGGGAACTCTACTCCAAAAGCAACACAGTTAGGCATTTCTTTTGCATATGTTCCTCCACCAATTGCTTGTGGCTGATGTTCATGATCATGACTAAATTCTACATATGCATTATGAAGTTTAGTAATTAATTCACTTTCAGGATTGATATATAAAGCTTCTGACATATGATGTTCTTCGGTTAATTTATATGGTTTCATTGCTTTAGTCATTAAATCTGTTAGTCTTTCTTCAGTTATTTCTGGAGATAGACGGAAATCTAATGTCAAGTTACCTTTTTGATTTTTATAAGTAATAATACCTAAGTTACAAGTAGGAGAACCTAATTTTCCAGTTTGTCTTAATTTTAATTTCTTACCACTATTATCTTCATAGAAATAACGATCTACAAATTCTACAAACTTATTATTAGAAATTGTTTTTAAATAATGACACATATAGACAGCACCATTAATACCTAAATCTGGAGTAGAAGCATGAGCAGATTTACCAACTAAAATTAATTTAGTATGATTACCTTCTTCTTCAATAGAACCCTTTAAATTATATTCTTGTAAATATGCATGAAAAGAATCTTGATATTGTTTATAATTTCCTTGTACATAAGCTTCACATTCCTCTGGAACAATATTAGGACGAGTACCAGCATAGATACCAATAATATTATCAGCTTCAAACTCTCCGCTTACATTCATTTGACAGATAGCTTTTTCACCATAAACAACAGGGAATTCAGCATCTGGTGTAAATCCCATTTGAGGGAAAGGTTTCTTTTTAAAATAATGTTTCATACATAAAGAACCATTTTCTTCATTACATCCAAAAATAATTCTTGTTTTCATCTTTGTAGGAATGTTTAATTCATGAATAATTTTAGCAGCATAGTATCCAGCAATTAAAGGACCTTTATCATCAGCAGCTCCTCTTGCATATAATTGACCATCAATTATAACAGGATTAAATGGGTCAGAATTCCATCCTTCTTTATTTACTGGTACAACATCTAGATGTCCTAAGATACCAAAAGTATCTTCTGCTTCACCAATATCAATATGTCCAGCATATCCATCTACATCTTCACATACAAAACCATCTCTTTTTCCAATTGCTAACATTGCATCTAATGCTTTTCTATTGGCTTCCCCAAAAGGTTGGTTTTCACTTGCAGTTGATTCATCTAATACTGATGGTATTTTACATAAATCTATAATATCACGTATCATATCATCTTTTCTTTTTAAGACTTCTTCGTAAAAATCATACATTAAAATCACCTCTTGTGTTATTATATCAAAATTTTATAAAAATAGATACATTTTCTTCATAAAGTGTTATTATATAATGAAAGAAGGGGTGAGAGTAATGGAAAACATTCAATTTCATATTACTGTAAAGGGAATTGTTATTTATGAAGATAAGGTATTAATCTTAAAAAGAATAAGACCATCTAGTGATGGTCATGGTTATTGGGAGTTGCCTGGCGGGGGATTAGAATATGGTGAAACTCCTCATACTGCTTTGATTAGAGAATTAAAAGAAGAAACATGTTTAGATATTAGAATATTAAAACCAGTTTATACTTTTACTGCTATTAGACCTCATTATCAGACAGTTGGAGTAGGTTTTTTATGTATTCCTACAAATAATGATGTACATATATCTGAAGAACATACTGATTATAAGTTTGTTGATAAAGATGAATTAAGAAACTATTTAAGTAAAGAAATATATAATGATATTATTTTCACATTAGATGAGTATGTAAGAACAAAAGACGTATTGGTTTAAAATAAAGAAAATGTTATAATAGGAAAGAATCTTTATGATTCTTTTTTTGATAGGAGGAAATTATGAATCAGGATATTATTAAACTATTAGCTGAAGAATTAAACATAAAAGTATCTCAGATAGAAAATACTTTGACTTTATTAGAAGAAGGTTGTACTGTACCTTTTATTGCTAGATATAGAAAAGAGAGAACTGAAGGATTAACTGAAGATGAAATTAGAGAGATTTCTAAACAATATGAATATCAGGTTAATCTATTGAAAAGAAAAGAAGATGTTATTCGTTTAATTGATGAAAAAGGATTAATGAACGATGAATTAAAGAAGACAATCTTAGCTTGTACAACATTAGCACAGGTAGAAGATCAATATCGACCATATAAAGAAAAGAAGAAAACCAAAGCTACTGTAGCTATAGCGAAAGGTTTACAGCCATTATCTGATTGGATATTAAAACTACCATATAAAGGTGATTTAAATAAAGAAGTATTAAAATATGTGAAAGAAGATATTACAGCTGAAGAAGCGTTACAGGGTGCTAAAGATATTATTGCAGAAAAGATATCTGATGAACCTAGATTTAGACAATATACTAAAGATATGATCTTTAAAACTGGATTAATTGAAACATCAGTTAAGAAGAAACATGATGATGAAGATGGTGTTTATCAGATGTATTATGAGTACTCAGAAAGAGTTAAATTTATTGCTTCTCATAGAATATTAGCTATTAATCGTGCTGAAAAAGAGAAAGTCATCAATGTTCATATTACAATTGATGAAGAAAGATTTATTCAATATATTTATAATGGTATGACAAGAAGGAAGGGAAGCATCGTTGATGATATTATTAAAGAATGCTGTCAAGATGCTTTTAAACGTTTAATTTTCCCTTCTGTAGAAAGAGAAACAAGAAGTGATTTAACTGCTATTGCTCAAGAAAAAGCTTTAGGAGTGTTCTCTATCAACTTAGAAAAACTATTATTACAGGCACCATTAAAAGATAGATATGTATTAGGAGTTGATCCGGCATATCGTACAGGATGTAAATTAGCAGCAATTGATCCAACAGGTAAAGTATTAGCTATTAATAAGGTCTATATTACATTACCTAAGAATGATTATAGTAAAGATGAATCTATATTATTATCAATGATTAAAAAATATAAGATTGAAATCATTGCAATTGGTAATGGTACTGCAAGCAGAGAAACTGAAAGCTTTATCGCAAACTTAATCAAGAAAAATAATTTAAATGTACAATTTGTGATTGTTTCAGAAGCAGGAGCTAGTGTGTATTCAGCATCACCTCTTGCAAAAGAAGAATTTCCAGATTATGCTGTAGAAGAACGTTCAGCGGTATCTATTGCAAGACGTTTACAAGATCCATTAGCAGAACTCGTAAAGATTGAGCCTAAAGCTATCTCCGTTGGTCAATATCAACATGATATGAATCAAAAGAAACTAGGTGAACAATTAGATTATGTTGTAGAAAAAGTTGTTAACCAGGTTGGAGTCAATATTAATACTGCTTCTCCATCACTTTTACAATATGTATCAGGTTTATCAATGAAAACGGCTAAAAATATTGTAAAGTATAGAGAAGAAAATGGTATGTTTACACAAAGAGAACAAGTTATGAAAGTATCTGCCTTAGGTCCTAAAACATATGAGCAGGCTGTAGGCTTCTTAAGAATCTTAAATGGTAATAACATTTTAGATGAAACTAGTATTCATCCTGATAATTATAATGATGCATTAAAACTATTAGAGTATCTAAAGATGAATAAAGAAGATATTGGTAGTAATGAAATGAATAAAGCTATTAAGTCTTTGAATAAAGAAGAAGTATGTACAAAGCTAAATATTGATACGTACTTATTAGATGATTTATGTGATGCATTCATAGCTCCACATAGAACACCTAGAGATGAATACAATACACCTATCTTAAAATCAGATATCTTAAAGATAGAAGATTTAAAAGAAGGTATGCAATTAGAAGGGGTAGTTAGAAATGTAGTAGATTTTGGGGCGTTTGTAGATATTGGATTAAAGAATGATGGTTTAGTTCATATTTCTAAAATGTCTAATGAAAAGATTAAACATCCTTTAGATAAAGTGAATGTAGGAGATATTATTACTGTCTATGTACATGAAATAGATTTGAATAGAAAAAGAGTTGGATTATCAATGATACATTAGGAGAATGATATGAAAGTATATTGTTATAGCAGATGTGGAACTTGTAAGAAAGCTATTAAATATTTAAAAGATAATCATATTGAATATGATTTAAAAGATATTAGTATAGATGTACCTACAAGAGAAGAATTAAAAATATATATAGAATTATATGGAAAAGGAATAAAACCTTTCTTTAACACTTCTGGTAAGCTTTATAGAGAGTTAAATATCAAAGATAAAATTAAAGATATGACTCTTGATGAAGCTGTTGAATTATTATCTGAAAATGGTATGTTAATAAAAAGACCATTGTTAATTAATGATAATAAAGTGTTAGTAGGATTTAAAGAAAATGAATATGAAATGTTGAAGGGAAATGATTAATCATTTCCCTTTATATATGGATAATATTTATATTCTTCATTAATATCTTTATTAATTAAAGATATTAATGAAGTTGCTTTTGCTTCAATATCAAGTGCAGGATGAGTATAGGATGTATAGTTAGAAACAAGATTATAATCATTTGTTTTCTTTAATATCTTTAAATACTCTCTTCCATTCTTTGAACATGCCAATATTCTTAAATAATCTATATTCATAGCTTTTTTTATTTCATCTTTTGTATTATTTAATAATAAATGAATAATCATTCTTTGGATTCTTACTTTCGTATATCTTTTAGAAGATAGACTATCTATAAATTCATTCATTGAATGACATGAAAGGATTTGTTGTTTCATTCTATTTTCTAATCCTTCATCTACTAAATGTATATTTTTTAGTTCTTCTTGAGAAGATGTTAAAACTTTATATTTTAAATAAGGATAGAAATCTTCTAAAGTATTTAAATGTTTTTGATAATCTTCAATAAAAGGTAAAGAACGAGATACATCTATATTATCTAATAATGCTTTTCTAATAGAAGTAGCACTAGCAATGTTTGATAACTCTTGACTATGATAATCATTAGTTCTTAATATACAATGAGGAATAATAGGATAATCATTATTAATAATTTCTTTTACATAACATAATCCTAGCAGATCATTAGGAGTTCTTACTTCTTTATTTAATAACTTACTTAAAGCTTGATTGCAGGCATCTGGATATCTTAATCCTTCATTCATATATTTTTTCACATAATCATTATATTGCTGTTCATTGTTTGAAGTTGCTATTGCTATTTCTTTAAATATTTCAATATCACCACATTCACTGCCGAAAACAATATCTGTTACACCAGCATGATATAATAAGTCAATAGCACCTTTCGCAAAGTAATCAGCACTTTGTACGCTATAAACAAAAGGTAATTCTATAACTATGTCAATTCCATATTGTACAGCCTGTTTACTTCTTGTCCACTTATCAATAATAGCTGGTTCACCACGTTGAACAAAGCTAGATGACATAACTGCAATAACGTAATCAGGTTTAATTAAGTCTATACTTTTTTGAATATGAAGAATATGTCCATTATGAAATGGATTGTATTCTACGACTAATCCTAATATCTTCATTTTTTCACATCCCTATCTATAGTCTATCATACATATAAATTTTTTTCAAAAAGGGATGATGTTATTCACTAAAAACATAAATTTTCATTGACTTATTGACAAGTTTTCTATATAATCTAAAATGCGATAAAGAAAGGAAGATATGTTTGAAGTGGAATTTAGCCTGGTTAATTAAGCAAAAGAATGGTCAATTTGATTTTGATGAGACTATAACATTCCCAGATGAGATGTTTAAAAATTTTTCTCATATCAATGGGCTAAAAGAAATACACGTATTCGGACATGGTCATCTTGACAGCCAAAATCGTCAATTGTTTGTAGAATATACAATCAAAGGACAAATGATTCTACCATGTGCTATTTCATTGGAAGATGTTGATTATCCTTTTGAAATCAATACATCTACAATCTTTGCTTTTTATAAACCTAAAGAAGATGAAGATGTTATTGAGGCAAAAAGAGATACTGCAGATTTAACATCGGTAGCTTTCCAAGAAATCATGATGGAAGTTCCAATGAGAGTTGTCAAAGAAGGCGCAACTTTAAAAACAAGTGGCACAGGATGGAAAGTCCTTAATGAAAATGAAGAAAAGGACGAAGACTATATCGATCCTAGACTCGCAAAATTAAAAGATTACTTTAAGGATAGAGAATAAGAGGAGGTGTACCTATGGCAGTACCACAAAGAAGAGTCTCTAGTACTAGAAGAGACAAAAGAAGAACACATGACAAATTAACAGCTCCAACTTTGGTTGTATGCCCAGAATGTGGAAATTACAAATTATCTCATAGAGTATGCAAACATTGCGGAACTTACAAAGGTGTAAAAGTAAAATAAAAAAATGACCCTTATATAAGGGCTTTTTTTATACTCAAAGAAGGGAAAACTATGAAAATCATTAAAAATATATTAAAAGCTATATTAAGCTTAGTTATTGGTTTTGGGATAGGTATGTTAATAGCTTCACTATGGTTTGATTTTCAAGAAAAAGAATTAGTGAAAGAAATCACTGAAGCCTATGGTCATGATACTTGTTATCAGTATCATTATTCAAAACTTGATGAAGAAGATCAGGATACTTATAGAAGATTATATTATGCATTTTCTACTTTTAGTGAAGAAATAACAATAAAAGAAAATAATGTAGATGAAGCTACAAAAGTTTATTATGCAGTTTTGGATGATCATCCAGAGTTTTATTATATCAAAATGGAATATGAATATTATGAGGGTGATGAAATTGTTATCTTGCCTACTTATCAATATTCTAAAGAAGAAGTCGAACAATTTAATCAACAAATAACTAAAAATACCCAAGATATTATCAATCAAGTTAAAAATCAAAAAAATGAAATTGATAAAATTGAAACTGCATATGAATATATTATAGAAAATACAACATATAAGGCTAATGAAAATGATCAACATATGTTAAGTGTATTTGTCCAAAAGGAATCAGTGTGTGCTGGATATGCAAAAGCATATCAATATATATTGAATAAAGCTGGAGTAGATGCTAGTTATATTGCAGGAAAAAGTAAAGAAACTGATAAAGAGAAGTCTGAGGGTCATGCTTGGGTAATGATTCATTTTAATAATGATTATTATTATAGTGATCCTACTTGGGGTGATATTGAAGATAAAGATATGAAACATCCCTGCAAAGCTTACTTTTTCATGGGTAGTGATGAGATGTTGAAACATTATAAACCTGATTTATTTTATGAGGGAACAATAGGAGATTATAATTATTTTAAAGATATTGGTTGTTATTTGGAAGAATATGATAGAAAAGCTGTATCAAATGCAGTAAAATATAGTCTTTCTCAAGAAATAAATGTGGTTGAAATAAAATGTGCAAACAAAGAGGTTTATAAGCAATTAGAAAATAAGATAGAAAATGAATATTTGGCTTATTATGTATTAAAAGAGAATGATTGTTATAGTGTGGAGGCTTCATATTCATGTGATGAAAAAAATTTAATGATAGAAATATATTATTAGAGCGTTATGAATTTCATAACGCTTTTTTTATTGAAAAAATACACATATTTTGACATTTTTTTCTATTGAAAACAGAAAAAATAAATGGAAAAAAACTATACACAAGGGAAAAAGTGTTATATAATAGTGGTATCGAGTGTTATTATGTGTTAAAAAATGTAAAGAAGTGGGAGGTAAAGGGTATGTTTTTTAGTGAATATAGACACAATATAGACGCTAAAGGACGTTTAAGTATTCCTGCTAAAATGAGAAATCAATGCGGTGACACTGTATTTGTGACTAAAGGTAATGATGGTTGTTTAGCTCTTTATACAAAAGAAGGTTGGGAAAAATATTATCAGCAGCTATTAGCTTTACCACAAAAGAAAAAGAAAACAAGAACATTTATTAGATTAGTAACATCTCGTGTAAGTGAGTGTGAATTTGATAAATTAGGACGTATTAACATTCCTCCAGTATTAAGGGCAGAAGGTAATCTTGAAAAGGAATGTGTGATTGTAGGAGTTGGAGATCATGTGGAAATATGGAATAGTGGAGCATGGGATAGCTTCTATGATGAAAATATTGATAGTTTTGATGAGATTTCAGAAGAATTAGATGATTATGAAGTTTAAAGGAGAGAGTTATGTTTCATCATGTTAGTGTTTTGTTAAATGAAACCATTGAAGGATTAAATATCAAAGAAGATGGAATTTATGTTGATTGCACTTTAGGCGGTGGTGGACATAGTTCTGAAATATTAAAAAGATTAACAACCGGGCATCTTTATTGTTTTGATCAGGATACTCATGCGATAGAAGCTGCGAGAGAGCGTTTATCAGCTATTTCTGATCGTTTTACAATTATTTATTCTAATTTTAAGAACATAAAAAGAGAATTAAATGAACGAGGTGTTTATAAGGTTGATGGTATTATATTTGATTTAGGTGTATCTTCACCGCAATTTGATGATGGTGAAAGAGGTTTTAGCTACAATTATGATGCTAAATTGGATATGCGTATGGATCAAAGTCAGCCATTAAGCGCTTATGAGATTGTCAATACATATAGTTTTAATCAGCTTGTAGAGATATTTTATAAATATAGTGAAGAAAAATTTTCTAAGCAGATTGCTAGAATGATAGAAAGAAAAAGAGAAGAAAAATCTATTGAAACAACATTTGAATTAGTAGAAATTATTAAAGCAGCTATTCCAGCTAGTGCAAGAAGAAAAGGTGGACATCCAGCTAAAAGATGTTTTCAGGCTTTGAGAATTGCGGTTAATGATGAATTGAATGTTTTTGATAGTGCTTTATTGGATTCTTTAGGTTTATTAAATGAGAAAGGTAGAATTGCGGTTATTACTTTCCATTCATTAGAAGATAAGATATGTAAATATACTTTTAATAAGGTTTCTAAGATTCCTGATTTACCTCAAGGAATGCCTGTTATTCCTGAGTATTTAAAACCTAAGTTTAAATTAATAACAAGAAAACCGATTATTGCAGGGGAAGAAGAACTTAATGAAAATCATCGTTCTCATTCTGCAAAATTGAGAATTATAGAAAGGATTTGTAGTGATGAAGAAGAATAGAAAAGGAAGCAGATTCGAAAGATTTGCGAAAAAGTTTTTAATAGTTAGTTTTGTGTTGTTTGCTGTAGGTGTTGTTGCTTTGAATTCCTATGAATCAACTCTTAATGTTAATTGTTTAAAAGTCGAAAAAGAAATTAGTGCTATTCAGTCAGAAATAGATAGTTTAGATATGAAAAAACAGGAATTAGTGTCATTTTCACGTATTTCCTCAATTGCAACATCAAAAGGATATAATTATAGACAAAGTTCTGTCGCTGCTAATATTGTTGGAGTTAATGTGAACGAATGAGAAAAAGTAATAAAAGTGCAAAGATAGTAGAAATTGTCTTTGCACTCGTTATTTTATCGTTAGTTATTAATGTTGCATATTTAGGAGTAACAGGAGTTCATCTTGTTAATGGTGAAGATTTTAGAGATTTTGCTAATCGTTTGGGAAATGTTCAACAGGAAGATGTGTTATATGCAAAAAGAGGAACAATTTATTCTGGTGATAATCAGGTAATTGCGACTGATGTGACTAAATATAAGTTAATTGCAATTATTAGTGAAACACGTACTGGTATTGGTGGAGAACCAGCTTATGTTGTTGATAAGGAAGATTGTGCTGAGAAGTTATCTAAGATTATTGGATTGGATGAAAGCAAAATTTTAAAGAAGTTAAATAGTACTGCTTATCAGGTAGAGTTTGGTAGTTATGGTAATAATCTTTCTTCTTTAGTTAAAGACCAGATAGAAGCTTTAGAAATACCAGGACTTGAATTTGAAGAAGTTATTACAAGAAACTATCGTTTTGGTGATTTTGCTTCTTATCAGATTGGTTATGCTAAAGTTGATTTAGATAATGATGTAAATACTATCATAGGTCAAATGGGGATTGAAAAAGTATACAATGATGAATTAACTGGAACGAATGGTAATAAAGTTTATCTAGCTGATAATAATGGGAATACTATTCCCAATGGTGTTATTAGTGAAGAACAGCCAGTTGCAGGTAATGATATATACTTAACAATTAATAGTGAATTACAAACAGAATTAGATGTTCAATTATCTTCTTTAGGTGATGAACTTGAAGTCAGTAAAGCGACTTGTGCAATCATGGAAGCAAAAACTGGTAAAATTTTAGCAATTAGTAATTATCCATCTTTTAATCCTAATAAAAGAGATTTTGAGAATTATACAGATATTTTCTTTAATGATGCTATTGAACCTGGTTCAGTATTTAAACCATTTGTATATGCAAATGCAATTAATGATGGAGTATTGAATTTAAATTCCACTTACTCATCAGGTAAGTTTAAATATAATTCAAAAGTTACAATTAATGATCATAATAATGGCCAAGGTTGGGGAACAATCTCTTTTACAGAAGGTTTCTATCACTCAAGTAATACAGCTATCTGTCAGATTCTTACAAACTATGCAAATAGAGAATCAGTAGAACAAGATTATAAAGATTTAGGTTTTTTCCAATCTAGTACAATTGATAGAATGAGTTCTGCATCAGGTATTGGTGGATACTTAAGAGATAGTTCTACTCATTTAGAATACTTAACAACAGGATTTGGACAAGGTTCTACTGTTAGTGGAATACAATTATTAAGAGCTTATAGTGCTTTCGCAAATGATGGTAAAACTGTTGAACCATATTTAATAGAAAAGATTGTCAATAGTGAAACTAATGAAGTTATCTATCAAGGTGAAAGCAAATATTCTAAAAAGATTTATTCTACTTCTACAGTTAGTAAGATGAGAGATTTAATGGATGGTGTTATCAATATCAAAGGAAGTACTGGTTTTATTTATCATATGGATGATTTGCAATTGATTGGTAAGACAGGTACTGGTCAGATTGCTGAAAATGGTGCTTATTCTAATAGTAAACATACTCATAGTTTTAGTGGCTTAGCACCATATGATGATCCACAGATTGTTATTGTGTTATGGTATCAATGTAGCGATGGTACTGATAATTCTTCTGTAAGAAGTGACTTTGTTAAAACAATGACAAGAGCTGCTATTAGTCAATTAAATAAGCAACCTGAAAAAGTTGTTGAGACATCTTCATATGTGTTGGATTCATATATAAATCATAGTGTTGATTTTGCATCAGATTTATTAACTTCAAATTCTTTAACACCAATTGTAGTAGGTGATGGAGATACTATTATTAATCAGTATCCAAGTGCTAAAACTGAGTTGACTGGTGGTTCTAGAGTTTTCTTACAGACAAATGGTACAAAGATAACAATGCCTTCTATGACAGGATGGTCAAGAAAAGAAGCAGAGGCTTTTGCTTCTATGGCAAATGTTGAGGTAGAGTTTGAAGGTGTAGGTACAATTTATGAGCAAAGTGTTTCCAAAGGGAAAGCTTTAACTTCTAATCAAAAAATAACAGTCAAGGCGAAATAGAATGGTGTACCATTCTATTTTTTATTTATTGAAAATTTAGAAGATTATGATAAAATGTTTTCAAGGGAGATTTTTTATGATTTCCTTTTTTAATGTTAAAGGGAGATAACTATGGAAATCAGGGTTGTAAAAATAGAAGATGCGAAGGCTATTAGAGATATCTATGCTCCTTATGTATTAAACACAACAATTACTTTTGAATATGAAGTTCCTACAATAGAGGAAATGGAAAATCGAATCAAAAAAACATTAGAACATTATCCTTATCTTGTAGCAGTTATTAATGATAAGGTTGTTGGATATGCATATGCTTCTACATTTAAAGGAAGAAGAGCTTATGATTGGGCTTGTGAGTTATCTATTTATGTTGATATGAATGTAAGAGGTCAAGGGGTAGGTAAGTGTTTATATAATGAATTATTTCAATATTTGAAGTTAATGAATATGAAAGGCTTATATGCATGTCTTGGTTATCCTAATGAAGCTAGTGAAAAATTTCATCAGTCTTTTGGTTTTAAAACAATAGGGCATTTTCAAAAGTGTGGCTATAAGTTTAATCAATGGATTGATATGATATGGATGGAGAAGCATATTGGGGATTTTGATCAAGTAAACGATATAATACCATTTTTGAATATTTATAAATCATAAAAGTTATGTTATATTATATAAGAAAGATGAAAGGAATAAAACTATGGATGCGTTAATAATTGGTTGCGGTTTTGCAGGAGCTACTGTTGCTAATAAACTTGCAAAACAGAATAAAAAAGTAAAAATAATTGAAAAAAGAAATCATATAGGTGGTAACTGTTATGATTGTGAGGATGAATTTGGAATTTTAGTTCATCAGTATGGTCCTCATATTTTTCATACAAATAGTGATGAAGTTTATGACTTTTTATCAGAATATACTGATTGGTATGATTATTCTCATGAGGTAGTAGGGAATGTTTATGGTAAGATTATTCCTATTCCTTTTAATTTAAATACTTTAAATATTGTATTTGGTGAAGAAAAAGGAAATGCTTTAAAGAAAGAGTTAATTGATACTTATGGGATGAACGCAAGAGTACCTATCTTAGAATTACAAAAAAGTGAATCTGAAGGTATTCAAGAAGTAGCTGCATATGTTTATGAAAATATTTTCTTGAAATATACAATGAAACAATGGAATCAGAAACCTGAAGAAGTTGATAAGAGTGTTACTGCTAGAGTACCTGTATTAATGAGTTATGATAATCGTTATTTTCAGGATAAATACCAAGGAATGCCATTAGATGGTTATACAAAAGTGTTTGAAAGAATGTTAGATCATCCTAATATTGATATTGAATTAGATGTAGATGCTAAGGATAGATTAAAATTTGATTTTGAAAATAATAAAATTTATTTTGATAATGAAGAATTTGATGGTCCTATTATCTTTACAGGAGCTATTGATGAGTTATTTGATTGTAAGTTAGGTAGACTTCCATATCGTTCGTTAGAATTTAAATTTGAGCATTATAATCAAGAATACTTCCAGCCTAAAGGAGTAGTTAATTATACTGTAAGTGAAGATTATACTCGTATTACAGAGTTTAAATATTTAACAGGACAAGTCTGTGATCATACAACAATTATTAAAGAATATCCTAAAAAATATGAGGATTCTTCATCACAAGTACCATATTATGCAATATTAAGTGATGAAAATAAAGCCATGCATAATCAATATGTAGAGTTAGTTAAACCATTTAAAAACTTCCATCTATTAGGAAGATTGGCTCAATATAGATATTATAATATTGATGGTATTGTATTAGAAGCATTATCATTGGTTAAACAATTAGGAGGAGAATAATGAAATATTTAAGTGTCGCCATTCCATGTTATAATTCAATGGATTATATGGCTAATGCTATTGAATCAGTTTTGATTTGTAAAGAAGATGTAGAAATTATTATTGTTAATGATGGATCTAAGGATGAAACAGATAGAAT
>JAXJVS010000146.1:0-14996 GCA_036308445.1 Bacilli bacterium
ATAAATAAAAAAATTAAAAAAAATTCAAAAAGTTATTGACGAATAATGTAGTATGTGTTATTATATACGAGCAGTCGGCGATGGGCCTGTAGCTCAGTTGGTTAGAGCGCACCCCTGATAAGGGTGAGGTCGATGGTTCAAATCCATTCAGGCCCACCATTGTTTACTGTTGAATATATATGGGCCTGTAGCTCAGTTGGTTAGAGCGCACCCCTGATAAGGGTGAGGTCGATGGTTCAAATCCATTCAGGCCCACCATATATATAATTTCATTTTGGGGTTTTAGCTCAGCTGGGAGAGCGCCTGCCTTGCACGCAGGAGGTCACCGGTTCGATCCCGGTAAGCTCCACCAATGAAAAAATGAAACTTGGGGAATCCAAGTTTTTTTGTTTATATGAGAAGTTTATGGAAAGATATTTCATCATCGTTGGTGGGATTATAGTAATCGTGCTTTTAATCTTAATAGAAGAATTTGTTTAGAAGGTTTTCTTTGTTTTGGTTTTCTTTGTATGAAATGGATACAGCCAAATTTATTTGATGATTTCAATAAGTATGAATTCATTCCTCTAGTCATAGCAGCAACTGTATGATGCATATTGATCAAAGGACTGAAGAATTGAAAAATGATATTGAGAGGTTCGTAGAAGATTTCAAAGAGGATATAGAAAATATATCAGTGTCTAGACATCTTGATAAACTATTATTGAAAATGAAAGAACTGGATGAAAATCAATATAATCAGATTATTAAAAATAAAAATTATGTTGAAAGACCTGGTATTACAGCCTTTCCTCATTTATTAAATAAAAAAAGGATAATAAAAAATGAAAAAATTTATAGGAACTAAAGAATTTTATCTTACTACAATAGCTATTGCTTTACCTATTATGGCTCAACAGTTTGTAACGAGCTTTGTGAATTTAATAGATAATATTATGATTGGTAGTGTTGGTTCATTAGCGTTAACTTCTGTAACTGTTTCTAATCGTATTTATTTATTGTTTAATTCTACTTTATTTGGTTTAAGTGGTGCATCTGGTATATTTATAGCTCAGCATTATGGAGCTAAAAATCATGAAAAGACTCAAAAAATATTAAATATTAATTTAGTATGTGGATTGTTGGTGTCATGTTTTTTTGTTTTGGTATTAATTTTTATACCAGAGAAAATTTTAAGAATATTTACTGATAATCCAGAAGTTATAAATAGCAGTTTAGCTTATCTAAAATATGTTTTATTAGCTTATATACCTTATTCAATCTCTATGTCTACGATGATGGCTTTAAGAGCAGTGGGAATTAATAAAATTCAATTAGCCGTAGGATTAGTAAGTGTTGCTACTAATACAGTGTTGAATTATTTATTGATATTTGGTCATTTCGGCTTTCCTATGTTAGGGCTTCAAGGTGCTGCTGTTGCAACCGCAATAGCAAGATGGGTAGAAATGTGTATCTACTTGATTGTTCTTGTAAGACATAAACATTATTTTAAGTTGGATATAAAAGGAATGATTCGCTTAGATTTAGAGATGATCTCAGTAATGATAAAAAAAGCAATACCTTTAACTTTAAATGAAGTTTTATTTTCAATGGCAACTTCAATAATTTTTATTGCTTATAGTCGTTGTAATGAAACTCTGATTCCTGCCATTAGTGTTGTGGATACAGTCATGCAGATTGCATATATTATTTTTAGTGGTTTATCTAGTGCAGTATCTATCTTGATTGGTAATAAGTTAGGAGCTAATGAATTAAGTGAAGCTAAAGAGAATGCTAATAAATTAATAGCTTTTGGTGTGGTTGTAGGAATGTGTATTACTGTTATGATATTTATAGTAGCACCTTTAATTGCTGAATTTTATAATGTTGAAAGCTTTGTGAAAGCTGCTATTGTAACATTACTTAGAATTAAGTCATGTTTATTGCCAATATATGTTTATGATGTTTGTATTTTCTTTGTTTTAAGAGCAGGTGGAGATACTTTATCTACATTAATTATGGATTCTGGAGTTTTGTGGTGTTTGAATGTAACAGTATCAACAGTTGTATCGGTATATTTTGATATTCCTTTGGTATATTTGTATGCTATAGTTGAAAGTATGGATGTTTTAAAATTGTTTATTGCTTCTTATTTTTATAAAAAGGGGAAATGGTTAAAAAATATTACTATAGGTATGACTTGAAAATGAATGTTTCATCATGTATGATTTGGTAGAAAGAAGGGATGTATATGGCTAAGAAAGCTCAAAGAGAACCTAATTTTATTGTGAAGACTTTAAATGGTATGGCTTATGGCTTTTTTTCGAGTTTAATTATTGGAACTATTTTAAAACAGTTGGGAGTTGTTTGTCATATTAATGAATTAAAAGTCTGGGGAGATATGGCTAGTTATTTAATGGGACCAGCTATTGGTGTAGGAATTGGTTATGTACTTGAAGCTAAAGGTTTAAATATTATTAGTGCAACTATTGCTGGAGCAATCGGTGCTGGTACTTTTAGTATAAATAATGGTAATGTCAGTATTAATGTGGGTAATCCAATTTCTGCTTATGTAGCAGTTATTGTAGCGGTAGAACTTGTTAAGATTATTCAAGAGAAAACACCATTAGATATCTTGTTAGTGCCTTTTACTGCAATTCTTTCAGCAGGTATTATTACTAAATTTATTAGTCCTTATATTACAATGCTTATTAACTGGATAGGCAGTCTTATTAATGAAGGTGTTAGTTTACAGCCAGTATTAATGGGAATGATTGTAGCGGTTCTTATGGGAATGGCTTTAACCGCACCTATTTCTTCTGCGGCGATTGGTATTATGTTGGGATTGAATGGCTTGGCTGCTGGTGCTGCACTTGCAGGATGTTGTGCTCAGATGGTAGGTTTAGCTGTGATGTCCATTGATGATAATGAGATTGGTGATGTGATTGCGATTGCTATTGGAACAAGTATGTTACAGTTTAAAAATATTGTTCAAAGACCAATTATCTGGTTACCGCCAATAGTTGCAAGTATGATTTCTGGAGTTATCTCAACAGCTGTTTTAGGTATTCAATGTACTGCTGTTGGTTCTGGTATGGGAACTGCTGGCTGTGTGGGATTGATAGAAGCTATATCAGTTATGGGAAGTCGTTATTGGTTACCACTTATTTTAGTGGATGTTTTATTACCGGTAGTTGTTTGCTTGAGTATGTATAAAGCATTTAGAAAATTAAATTATATTAAGAGTGGAGATATGAAGCTTACAAGTCTATAAGCAAATTCTCCTTTTTTTCTTTTAAAGATATGAAAAAACATATATAATGGAAATGGTGAGAAAAATGAAGTTAGAAAGATTATTAGAAGAAATAAAATATGAATTAAAATTTGGAGATTTAAATCAGGAAGTAAGTCAAATAGATTATGATTCAAGATTAGTTAAAGAGAATAGCTTATTTGTATGTATTAAAGGGGCTAATGTTGATAGTCATCAATTTATTAATCAGGTTATTGATAATGGTGCTAAGACAATTGTGATTGAAAGAGAAGTAGAATATCAAGAAGGTATTACTTATGTGATGGTAGAAAATGCTAGAGAAGCTTTAGCGCTTCTTTCATGTGCTTATTTTGATCATCCTAGTAGAAAACTAAAGGTTATTGGTTTAACTGGTACAAAAGGTAAGACTACAACAACTTATATGGTTCAATCTATCTTAGAACATGCATCTAAAAAAGTGGGAATTATTGGGACTATTGGTTCAATGATAAATGGTGAAATAAGACCAACAAAAAATACAACTCCTGAATCATTTGAATTACAAAGATTGATGAAAGAAATGGTAGATGCCGGATGTGAATACTGTGTTATGGAAGTTTCTTCTCAGGGGTTAATGTTACATCGAGTAACAGGTATTGATTTTGATTATGGGGTATTTACAAACTTATCTCCTGATCATATTGGGCCTAATGAACATACTTCTTTTGAACATTATATGGAATGTAAAAAGATGTTATTTAAAATGTGTAAAGTAGGTTTATTTAATCGTGATGATGAACATTTTGAAGATATGATTAAAGGAGTTAATTGTCAAGTGGCTACTTTTGGGATGAAGACAGATAGTCATTTAGTAGCTAAAAATATGAAGTTATATCATAAGGAAGGTGCTTTAGGTGTATCTTTTGATACAGAGGGAGTTATTAATGACTCTTTTGAAACTGATATTCCGGGTGAGTTTAGTGTATATAATTCAATGGTGGCAATTCTTTTATGTTATTACTTAAATATTGATGTAGAACATATACAAAGTGCTTTAAAGAAGGTAAGAGTTAAAGGAAGAGTAGAAATAGTTCCTTATAGTAAAGATTTTACAGTCCTTATTGATTATGCTCATAATGCTTTTTCTTTTGAAAGTATTTTAAAAACTATTTCGGCTTATCATCCACATAAGATGATTTGTGTTTATGGTGCCGGTGGAAAACGAGCTAAATCAAGAAGATATGAAGCTGGAGAAGTTGTAGCTAGAATGAATGCATTCTCGGTGTTAACTGCTGATAATCCTAGAGGAGAAAAAGTCAGAGATATTTGTAATGATATTGTAGAAGGGTTAAAGTTACATAATGGTGAATATGTAATTGTTGAAGATCGTAAAGAAGCTCTTCATTATGCTTTGGATCATGCAGAAGCTGGTGATGTTGTTTTATGTTTAGGGAAGGGGCATGAAACATATCAGATTATGGATGATAAAACAACTTTACATTTTAGTGAAAGAGAGATTATCGAAGAATATAAAAAGAATAAATAAGACTTTTGATGCATATGGTATTATGGTGATACATATGCGAAAAGTCTTTTTTTTATTGTTTCTTTTGTTGTTGCTGGGATTTGGTTTTTATTTGAATACTCCACATCTTTATTTTGTGGATGATGTTATAGAGATTTCATTAAATGAAGAAGTAAAACCCTATGATTATATTAGGAAATATTATAATGTAGATAAAGAAGATGTTGTATTTGAGTCGGATGTTAATAATCAAGAGTGTGGTGAATATAAAATAAAATATTTTTATTTGAATAAAACGAGAAGTTTAAAAGTGATAGTAAAGGATAATATAGCTCCAAGCTTTGATATTGTTAATAGAAAAATTTTTCTGAATGAAACGATTGAAGCTTCCTCGATGGTAGAAAATATAAAAGATCAGACAAAAACGGTTGTCTATTTCTATGAAGATTATATTTTTAATGAAGAAAAGACTTATCCTGTAGAAGTAGTAGTTGAAGATGAGTATGCTAATAAAACAAAGAAGAAAGCTTATATATTAGTGGAATCCAAGGATATAGAAGCACCTCAATTAAGCGGGATAGATACACTGGAAATAAGAGAGGGACAGTCAATAGATTTAACAAAGAATGTTGTAAAATATGATGATCATGATTTAAATCCTCAGTTAATTGTTGATGACTCTCAGTTTGATATGAATAAATCGGGTGAATATAGCGTTATTTACACGGTTAAAGATAGCAGTGGCAATCAGACAGTTTATAATAGAAAAGTGTTAGTAAAGAGCAAATATAGTAATATTGAAGCTAAAAAAGATGGTATTAAGACTTGTTATTTAACATTTGATGATGGACCATCATATAATACACCAAAAGTATTAGATATTTTAGATAAGTATAATATTAAAGCAACTTTCTTTGTAACTGGTACACATAGTGATAGTTATCAATATATTAAAGAAGCAAAAGAAAGAGGACATTCTATAGGGCTTCATACTTATAGTCATGATTATGAAGAAATATATACATCATTAGCTGCTTATCTGAAAGACTTAAAAAAGATTAAACAACTTGTAAAAGAACAAGCAGGTGTTGATACAAATATTATTCGATTCCCTGGTGGATCAAGTAATTTGGTTTCTAAGAAATATAATGTAGGTATTATGAAGAGGTTAGTAAAAAAAGTTGTAGATGAGGGATATCAATATTATGATTGGACTTGCGTTAATGGTGATGGTGAAAATGTAAAAACTGTAAATGGTTTGATTAAGATGGCTAAGCAGGAAACTGGTGATCTAGAAGATATCATGTTTTTGATGCATGATGGTAGCAGTAATGATGCAACGGTTGAAGCTTTGCCATCAATAATAGAATATTTAATTGATCAGGGATATATTTTTAAAGCTATAGATGAAACGTCTCCAACATTTCATCATACTGTTCAAAATTAATAAAATATGATAGAATTTGTATGAGGTGAGATTATGAAGAAGTTAGTATTATCTATTTTAACTTTATTATGTTTTACAGCCTGTTCTACTAGTAATATCCAATCTATAGATGGAGAAACAGTATATAATATGATAAAAAATAATGAGGACTTTGTCTTAGTGGATGTAAGGGGACAGGAAGAGTATGACGAAGGTCATATTCCAACTGCAGTATTAATACCTTTAGATACAATAGAAACTGATTTTGAAACAATGATTCCTGAAAAAAATAAAAAGATTGTTATTTATTGTAGAAGTGGTAATCGTACAAAAACAGCATATGAAAAAATTACTGAATTAGGTTACACTGATGTTTATGATTTAGGCGGTATTTTAGATTGGCAATATGATATTGAAAAATAAATTATTTTATAGCAGATAATAGAAAACTTGGATTATTCCAAGTTTTTTTCATAAAAATGTAATATGTAAGTATCTCAGGAGTGAGAAAGGTTATTATGAAGAAATAATAGAACAGTGATAAAGATAAAAAAAGTTAATAAAAATGAGTTATCGATTTAAGGTTGCGGATAAATCTAGGAAGTAATGAGCATGAATACTTTTCTTTGGTATCATATTATTAAGAAAATGATTATAAAGAATAGAAATAACTAAAAGTACTGTTTAAGAAAATAAACCATATTTTATTCAAAATATTTCAATGTAATGAGAATAATCGGTATTATTTAGATGTTGATTATCAGCTATATTATCTTGATTATAAAGTAGATTAATGCTTAATAGTTTTGATTTATCCTTAAAAATAGATAAAAAACGATGAAATTTTCTAAAAAATATTGATTAATTATAAATAACATTGTATTCTTATAAATACAAAAATAATAAGGGGAGTAAATATGGAAGCTATAAAAGTTGTGAAATTCGGGGGTTCATCTTTAGCTGATGCTACTCAATTTAAAAAAGTATACGATATTATTAAGGCTGATGAAACAAGAAGATATGTTGTGCCAAGTGCACCAGGTAAAAGATTTAAAGAAGATACTAAAGTTACTGATTTATTGTATCAGGCTTATAATGCAAAGACTGAATTAGAATTTAAGAATAAATTTATTGAAATTAAGTCTAGATATCAAGAAATTATTGATGGATTGAATTTAGATTTTTCTTTGGATAAAGAGTTTGAAATTATAGAAGAAGGATTTAAAAAGGGAATTGGTGAAGATTATGCCGCAAGTAGAGGAGAATATCTTAATGGTTTATTGCTTGCAGCATATTTGAAATTTGATTTTATTGATCCTGCAAATTGCATTTTTATTGATGAACATGGTAATTATGATGTTAATATGACAGATGAAGCTTTATCGGCTGCTTTAGCACAAAGTAATCATGCTGTTATTCCAGGGTTTTATGGTTCATTAAATATTGATAAAAAGGTAATAAAAGCATTTTCTCGTGGTGGATCTGATGTCACAGGTTCGATTGTTGCTAAGAATGCAAAGGCATCTTTATATGAAAACTGGACAGATGTTTCAGGGTTTTTGATTGCTGATCCTAGAATTGTAAAGGATCCTGCTGTTATTGAAACTATTACATATAAGGAATTAAGAGAGCTATCTTATATGGGGGCTTCAGTATTACATGAAAATTCTGTTTTTCCGGTAAGAAAAGAAGGTATTCCTATTAATATAAAAAATACCAATAGACCGGAAGATCCAGGTACTTTGATTGTAGAAAGTACTTGCCATAAACCAACTCATGTTATTACTGGTATTGCTGGTAGCAAAGGCTTTGCAACAGTAATGATTGAAAAAGATATGATGAATTCTGAAGTTGGTTTTGGTCGTAGAGTGTTACAAGTGTTTGAAGATAATGATTTATCATTTGAACATATGCCTTCTGGTATTGATACAATGACTATTATTGTAAATACTAATGATTTTATTGATAAAGAACAAGATATTTTGGCTGGTATACATCGTGCAGTACAACCTGATTCTATTGTTTTAGAATCTGATTTAGCATTAATTGCGGTTGTGGGTCGTGGCATGAAAGCAAGCCGTGGAGTTGCAGCTAGAATTTTTAAAGCATTGGCAAAAGAAAATATTAATATAAAAATGATTGATCAAGGATCAAGTGAGTTAAATATTATCATTGGTGTTAGAAATTGTTATTTTAATGGGGCAATTAAAGCAATTTATAATGAATTTATCGATTAAGCTTTTATGTTTAGGCATAAAAGCTTTTTTATTGACAAAAAGACTATAAATTGTATAATGATACTATACCCCATAGGGGTGGGAGGTGCATATGAAAAGAAAGTATGACGTTATTGGCATGAGCTGTAGTGCTTGCACTGCTCATGTGGATAAGGCTGTAAGACACATTGATGGTGTTCATGATGTAAATGTAAACTTATTGAGTCATTCAATGACTGTAGAATTTGATGAAAGTAAGGTTAATGATGCTATTGTAATGAAAGCTGTTGAAGATGCTGGATACAAAGCAGCGTTAGAAAAAGAAAAGATGGAAGTAAAGCAAGAGGATGAAACTGAAAATAAGAAGAAAAATCTAATCTTATCTTTTGTTTTCTTGATTCCTTTGTTTTATATTGCGATGGGACACATGATGGGAGCACCACTTCCTTCTATTTTAATTGGCCATGAAAATACAATGATTTTCGCATTGGTTCAATTGTTTTTGGTTTTGCCTATTATGTATTTGAATCGTAGTTATTATCAGAGAGGGTTTAAGTCTTTGTTTAATAAAACTCCTAATATGGATACTTTAATAGCAATGGGATCGTCGGCTGCAGCGATTTATAGTATTTATGCTATCTTTATGATGGCTTATTATATGGGAAGAGGACAAATTAATGTTGCTCATGATTATATGATGCAGCTTTATTTTGAATCGGCTGGAATGATTTTAACGCTTATTTCTTTAGGAAAGTATTTAGAGTCTAGATCAAAGAAAAAGACGACTGAAGCAATTGAAAAATTAATGAATTTAATGCCATCTACTGCTGTTGTTTTGAAGAATGGCCAAGAAGTTATTGTTGATATTAAAGATGTTTGTGTTGATGATATTGTGATTGTAAAATCTGGTGAGAGTATACCAGTTGATGGTGTCATTATTAAAGGGCAAACATCAGTTGATGAATCAATGATTACAGGTGAAAGTCTACCAGTTGATAAAAAAGTGAATGATAAAGTCATTGGTGCAACAATGAATGTTGAAGGGTATATTCAAATAAAAGTGACTCATACTAGTGAAGATACTGTTTTATCTCAAATTATTCAATTGGTTGAAGATGCTTCTTCTTCAAAAGCGTCTATTGCCAAATTGGCTGATAAAATTAGTGGTATATTTGTTCCTGTTGTTATTGCTATAGCGATAATTGCTTTCGTGGTATGGCGGATAGCGGGAGAATCATTCCATTTTGCATTAACATGTGGAATATCTGTTTTGGTTATTTCTTGTCCTTGTGCTTTAGGTTTAGCAACCCCTACAGCGATTATGGTAGGCACTGGAAAAGGAGCACAGTTAGGAATTTTAATTAAATCAGCTGAAAATTTAGAATTGTTATCAAAAGCTGATACAATTATATTAGATAAAACTGGTACTATTACTAAAGGAAAACCAACTGTTACAGAAGTTATTCCATTGGGGATAAGTGAGAATGAATTATTAAAGTTGGCTGGAACAATTGAAAATGCTTCTTCTCATCCATTAGCTAAAGCTATAGTTAAATATGTTAAGAATAAGAATATTGAAGCTGATACTTTAACTTCTTTTGAAAGTGTTTCTGGTCAAGGTTTGAAAGCGATGTATTTAAATAAAGAACTATTATCAGGTAATAAGCGCTTGATGGAAGCTCATAATATTGATTTGAGTGATGTTTATGAAAAAAGTGAACAATTAGCTAAAGTAGGAAAAACTCCTTTATATTATGCTTATAATAACAAAGTGATCGGTATGATTGTGGTTAGTGATGTTTTGAAGGATACTAGCAAATTAGCGATAGAATCATTGAAACAAAAAGGTTTGCAGGTATATATGTTAACTGGTGATAATCAATTGACAGCTCAAGCAATAGCAAATGAATTAGGAATAGAAGCTATTGCAGAAGTTTTGCCTCAGGATAAAGAACAAAAAGTAAGAGAATTACAACAAAATAATCACAAAGTTATCATGGTTGGTGATGGAATTAATGATGCTCCGGCTTTAATGAGAGCGGATATTGGTATTGCCATGACCTCAGGAACTGATATTGCGATGGATTCAGCAGATATTGTTTTGATGAAAAATGATTTGTGTGATGTTGTTAGTTCTATTGAATTAAGCCATGCAGTCATTAAAAATATTAAACAAAATTTATTTTGGGCGTTCTTCTATAATGTTATAGGTATACCAATTGCGGCTGGAGTGTTTTATCCAATTTCTGGACTATTGTTAGATCCTATGTTTGGAGCAGCAGCAATGAGTATGAGTTCTGTATTTGTAGTAAGCAATGCTTTAAGATTAAGATTTTTTATACCAAAACATATTCGAGGAAAACAGGAGGAAAAAGATATGGTAAAAGTAATTGATGTAGAAGGAATGATGTGTCCACATTGTGTAGCTCATGTTAAAAAAGCTTTAGATGCAATAGAGGGAGTAAGTGCAGAAGTTTCTTTAGAAAAAAATCAGGCTACTGTTACATTAACACAACAAGTGAATGATGAAACATTAATCAAAGCTGTTACTGATGCTGGCTATGAAGTCAAAGGAATTCATTAGTATGCAGGCAGATAAAGCTCAAGTAACAAGACTGTTAAAAACAGCTAGAGGACAGATTGATGGTATTTTAAAGATGATCGAAGAAGATCGTTATTGTTTAGATATATCTCATCAGATAATGGCATCTCAGGCAATCTTAAGACGAGCTAACAAAGAGATTATTGCTTCACATATGAAACATTGTGTTAGTGGTGCAACATCTCAAGAAGAATTGGATGAAAAAGTAGAAGAAATGATTAAAGTAATTGATCAGCTTGTAAAATAGAGAAATTTATTTCTCTATTTTTTCACTCTTTTTTTGTTTTTGAATAGTATAAATCGAGGAGTGAAAAAATGGATTTTTATGAAGATTATGATTATGATAGAAAAAATTTCCCACGTGTAGGAGAAATTCTTTTATATACAGTACAAAGAGGTGATAATCCTTTTCGTATTGCCAGAAGATTTAATACTGAATTAAATTGGGTATTAGCGATGAATAACTTGAATCGTAATTCAATGATTTTTCCAAATCAACAATTGTTGATACCAGTGTTATTTCAAAAACCAACACCAATGCCTACACCACAGCCACAACCACAGCCTAGACCACCAATGCCTACACCACCAAGACCCCAGCCAAGAACTTCATTAGAACGTAATGAATTTGATATGTATTTTTAAAAAAATGTATAAATTATAAAAAATAACTGAAACTATTAATGAAGGAGGCTTTTAAAATGAAAAAAGTATTACTTTTATTAACTGCTTTCATGTTAACGGGATGTCAAAATCAGCAGGTAGAAGAGTCAAAAACTTATCAAGATGGAACGTATAATGCGACTGTTAATGGATATGGTGGAGATTTTAATATGACATTAACAATTAAGAATGGCGAAATATTAGATATTGTTGTGGATGAAAATAATGAAACACCATCAATCGGTGGTGTAGCAATAGAGCAATTGATAAATCAAATGAAAGAAAAGCAAAACGAAAATATTGATACTGTTGCTGGAGCTACGAAAACATCTCAAGGGATGATTAATGCATATAAGGAAATTTTATCCGAGGCTAAAAACAAAGCTGAATAAAGCTTTGTTTTTATTTTAAATAGATTTATTTTATGTTAATATTGTATTATAATATGCATAACATGGGGGGCATAAATTATGCGAACAAGAGTAAGTAGTGAAAGAAATATGACTTTATTGATGGATTTCTATGAATTAACAATGTCATATAATTATTTTAAATTAGGTAAAGGTAACCAGATAGTTTATTTTGATATGTTCTATAGAAAGAATCCTGATAATGGTGGTTTTGTTTTATTTGCTGGTTTACAGCAATTGATTGAATGTATTGAAGATATGAGATTTACTGAAGGGGATATTGATTATTTAAGATCTTTGAATCAGTTTGATGAAGAATTTTTTGATTATTTAAGAAATTTTAAATTTACTGGAACTGTATATTCAGTAAAAGAAGGAACACCGGTGTTTCCTTATGAACCGTTGATTACAGTCAAAGCAAAATTAATTGAAGCACAGTTGGTTGAAACATTCTTGCTTGTAACGATAAATCATCAATCCTTGATTGCAACAAAAGCAAGCCGTATTGTTCAAGAGGCTAAGGGTAGACCAATTATGGAGTTTGGAGCTAGACGTTCTCAGGGATATGACGGCGCTAATTATGGTGCAAGAGCTGCTTACATTGGTGGTGTTATGGGAACAGCAACAGTAATGGCTGGTAAAGATTTTGGTATTCCTGTTTTAGGAACTATGGCACATTCATTTGTTCAATCTTTTGATAGTGAATTTGAGGCTTTTAAGGCTTATGCTGAAGTTTATCCAGATAACTGTGTGTTATTAGTAGATACATATGATACATTAAAGAGTGGAGTACCTAATGCTATTAGAGTGGCAGAAGAAGTTTTAAAACCAATGGGTAAAAGATTAAAAGGAATTCGTTTGGATAGTGGAGACATTTCTTATTTAACTAAAAAAGCAAGAATGATGTTAGATGTGGCTGGTTTAACTGATTGTAAGATAACTGTATCTAACTCATTAGATGAATATTTAATTCGTTCAGTATTGGAACAAGGGGCTCAAATTGATTCTTTTGGTGTGGGTGAAAATTTAATTGTTTCTAAATCTTCACCAGTGTTTGGTGGGGTTTATAAATTAGCAGCAGTAGAAAAAGATGGAAAGATTGTTCCTAAAATTAAGATATCAGAAAATGTAGAAAAGATTACAAATCCAGGATACAAGAAAGTGTATCGTTTAATTGAGAAAGAGACAAATAAAGCGATTGCAGACGTTATTGCTTTTCATGATGAAGTTATTGATAATAATAACGATCTTACTATCTATCATCAAGCTAATGCATGGAAAAATAAAACTTTATATGCTGGAACATATGATGTTTTACCTTTACAACATCTTGTGTTTGATGAAGGTAAACGAGTTTATCCTGAATATACATTAAATGAAATTAGAGAATATTCAAAAGAACAAAAAGCATTATTATGGGATGAATTATTCCGTTTAGAGTATCCTCATCAATATTATGTGGATTTAACTAAAAAATTATTAGATTATAAGATGAAGATGTTAGAAGCTAATAGAAAATAATGTTTGTACACTGTTTAAACAGTGTACATTCTTTTTAATGGAGGTTGTTTATGATTGTAACAGTTGTTGGATTAGGAGTAATTGGTGGAAGTTTTGTAAAAGCTTTTAAAGGGCTAGGATATGAAGTGTATGGCATAGATACTGACTTCAATACTTTAAAACAAGCTAAAGAAGAAGGCTATATTATCGAAGGGTATACTGATGGTAAGGAAATAGTTAGTCAAAGCGATCTGGTCATGATATGTTTATATCCATCACTAGTCCTAGATTTTATTAAAAATAATACTTTTAAAAAGGGGGCAATTGTATCAGATGCAGTTGGAATAAAATCATATTTTTTACAGCAGGCATTAGAAATTATTGATGAAGATGTGGAATATGTAAGCGGACATCCAATGGCTGGTAGAGAAAAGAAAGGATTTGCCTATGCTAATAAAGAAGTATTCAAAAATGCTAATTATATTATTATAGAACATTCTAAAAATAAAAAAGAAAATATTTTATTTATGCAGGAATTTGTTTCTCAATTAGGATTTAAGAGTGTAAAAATAATGTCTCCTTATGATCATGATGAAATTGTTTCCTTTACTTCACAATTACCACATGTCTTAGCGGTAGCTTTAATGAATAGTGATAATCAAAAATATGAAACTGGAAAATATATAGGAGATTCTTTTAGAGATTTAACGAGAATCGCTAATATTAATGAGGACTTATGGGCTGAATTGTTTCTTAATAATAAAGATTATTTACTTAAATCAATGGAACAGTTTGAAGAACAATTTGATTTAATAAAAAAATCATTGGTGAAAAATGATATTTATACATTAAAAGAGGCTTTCAAAAAATCATCGAAGAGAAGAGAAAATCTAGAAAAATAGTTTTCTAGATTTTCTCTAAAAAAATTGATTGAAAAAATATTGATAAAATGGGAAGAATTAGAAAAAAATAAAAATAATTCAAAAAAGTACTTGCAATTACATTAAAAATGTTATATTATATACGAGCAACAGGAAAACAACGGTTCCTTAGCCAAGTTGGTAAGGCTACAGACTGCAACTCTGTCATCATCGGTTCGAGTCCGGTAGGAACCTCCATACGTTGCCCAGGTGGCGAAATTGGTAGACGCACAGGACTTAAAATCCTGCGGACCTTAAAATCCGTGCCGGTTCGACTCCGGCCCTGGGCACCATTTAAAAAAAACTGTTGCAAACGGTCGATAAAAGTGTTATGATGATATGGCGCTAAGTCAATGCGCTAGTAGCTCAACTGGATAGAGTGCTTGACTACGGATCAAGAGGTTGTGGGTTCGATTCCTGCCTAGCGCGCCAATTAAATTATCATCGGGAAGTAGCACAGCTTGGTAGTGCACCTGGTTTGGGACCAGGGGGTCGCAGGTTC
>JAXJVS010000147.1:0-2602 GCA_036308445.1 Bacilli bacterium
ATGGGGCATGATCATGTATATACAAGAAGTAAAATTATGAATGTAGGAACTCCAACGGATCAAGGTTCAGAAAATGAAGTATATAATCCTGATGGAATCTTATATTTAACTGCAAACTCTGCAAGTGGAAGTAAATATTATAACTTACAAGACGGTGCCATTGAAGCAGGATATGCAGCTAAATATGATCAGTCAAGACGTAGAACAGCTACAGAAGTAACAGTCACTGAAAATTCTTATACACTAACTACATATTTTGCAGATGACAATACTCAACTTGATACTTATACAATCTATAAAACAAATAAAACAGAATTAGAAACAGTAATCAAAAGCTGTGACACAATTTTTGAAAGCAATGCTGTATACATAGATAATAGTTGGAGTGAGTTTGAAAAAGCATATAGAGACGCTAGTACTGTATTTGCTAATGAGGAAGCAAAACAAGAAGAAATTGACAATGCTTGTAAAGCTTTAAATGATGCAATAGCAAAACTTGTAATCGTAGATAAAACAAAATTAGAAGCTTTAATTAACCAAAAAGAAGAGCTAACATTGGCTGATTATACAACAGATAGCTGGTCTGTATTAGAGGATGCATATGCATCAGCAAGAACTGTATATGCTGATATTAATGCTGAGCAAGATGCTATTGATAGTGCAGTAGAATCACTTGAAAATGCATTAGCATCACTTGTGAAGGTTGAAGTTAAAGATGATGAAAGTGTTGAAATAGATAAAGATGTTGAAACTAATACAGGTACAGATGTAGAAACTAATACAAGCACAAATGTAGAAACTAATACTGGTACTGATGTTAATGATAATGTAACAGTTGAAGATACTACAACAGTAAAAGATTCATCAACTGAATCTACTGATACTGATGAAAAAGCAAGCTCTGCTGTAGAAACAGGAGATGCAACTAATGTAGCCGCTATGGGATTAATGATGGTTGCAGCAGCAGGAACAGCATTAATCGCAAGCAAAAAGAAAAAAGAATCAGAAGTGAAATAATAAATGAAAAAGAAAGTAAGAGATAATATTGTAGTAATTACATTAATATCTCTTACCTTGATTTTTACCCTATGTTTCCAGGCTTTTGGAATGAAAGAATATTCTAGATATAGCACAGATACCCTCCACTACGAAAGAGGAAAAGTAGTGGAGGTTTCTGAGCAAGAAATAGAATATGATGAAGGTCTTGGAATCTATCTTGGTAAACAGATTCTTCAAGTGGAAATGTTAGAGGGTGAAGAAAAAGGTGAGGTTATTGAGGTTACTAATTATTTAACGAATACTCATAGTGTTTATGCCAAAATAAATACAACACTTATTATAAATGCTGATAGACCAGAAGTATCAGATTCATACTACACTGTATATAATTATGATAGGACATTACCAACTTTGAGTAGTGTAGTTATATTGATGTTAGCAATATTTGCGATAGGTGGAGGTAAAGGAATTAAAGCTATAGCAGGCCTTGGATATTCTATGTTTTTGATTATATATCTAGTTCTTCCGGCAGTTTTCTCAGGATATTCACCTATTTGCATGAGTATCTTATGTGCAGCTCTATCTACAGCAGTAACATTATTACTTCTTAATGGCCAAAGTAAAAAAACTTCAGCAGCTATTTTATCAACAATGGCAGGTTTGTTATGTGCTTTAATTTTATTTATGATCATGTCTTCATTATTACATATTAATGGATCTAGTGCATCGGAAGCAGAAGGATTAATTCTCATTCAACAAAGTACAGGTCTCAAAATTAAAGATGTTTTATTTGCAGGAGTATTGATTTCATCACTTGGAGCTATTATGGATGTTGGTATGTCAATTGTATCTTCATTATATGAGGTATATTATCATAATCCACATCTTACTGAAAAAGATTTATTTAAATCAGGTATTGAAATAGGAAAAGATATGATTGGAACAATGACAAATACATTGATTCTTGCATTTACAGGTAGTGCGTTTGTAACACTTTTAGTATTTATATCTTATCAGGTACAATTCAATCAGTTATTTAATTCTAATTATCTAGCTATTGAAATTGCTCAAGGAATTTGTGGAACATTTGGAATTGTGTTAACAGTTCCAGCAGCTTCTCTAATAACTTCAATATTTTTGACAAGAAAAACATTAAAAAAGAATTAAGATAGATTGTGTTGTTAAACAATCTATCTTTTTCATTGTTAAATGATCATTTAAAACTTTGTTTATGTATAAATGATATTTGAGTGAGAATTGAAAAATCTCAGCCTTAGGCTGAGATTTTTTGGGAAATTTCTTTTTATTATACTTTATTTAAATAAATGTTTTTTCTTCTTTAAGAAAATCATTCCCGCAATTGCTGCTAAGACTCCTAATCCAGCAGCTAAAGATGTGTGATCGCTGGTATCTACTTGAGTAGAAGTGTTTTTATTAGTACTGTTAGAAGTATCTTTGATACTTGTATCAGTACTTTGATTATTATCTTCTTCTTTGATATCTACATTATCTTTATTTTCAACTTTATCATTTTTATTTACTACAGGTTTCAACTGTTCTTTCCAAGATTCTATTTTTTTAACATTATCACTGCTAATTAATG
>JAXJVS010000148.1:0-2597 GCA_036308445.1 Bacilli bacterium
TGTTGAAATAGTTCGTCATTGTTAGCCATTGAAGGTACCTCTCTTTCATTAGATATTTATATTATACCTGATAAAAAGAATTGATGTTTTCAATAACATTGAATGAAAACCGTTATTTCGGCTATGTTAACCCAAAGTTGTGTTTATAATCCGGAAAAGTTACTTATAAAGGCTAGTTGCTCACTACAAACAAATTAAAAAAATGATAAAATTTAATTGTGAAAGGTTGATGCAATTATGAATTTAGAAGATATTAAAAGAGAAATCCATAAATTAGACAAAGATGATCAAGAAGAAATTGTGCGATTTATTAAAGAATCAAAGTTAGAAAATAATTACACAGCTTTATTGATTAAAGCCATAGAAACTAAATACAGTGATGAAATGAGCTGTCCGTATTGTAAATCTAACTCTATTAAAAAAGACGGACATTATAAAAATGGATTACAACGATACAAATGTAAGGACTGTAATCATACTTTTTCACCATATGTCAATACAATCCTAGAAAATACAAAGTTACATCCAATTGTATGGTTAAAATATCTTATCATTATGAGTGAAGATGAAGATTTACGAGATTGTGCTAAATATGCTGGTGTATCTTTGAAGGGCAGTTTTTATATGAGGCACAAAATTATGAATGCAATGGATCATGAAATGGAAAATAAGGAATTAGATGGTATCGTTGAACTTGATGAGATGAGTGTAAATATTTCGTACTCAGGTAATCATCAAAAACAAAATGAAGTTGAAATGCCTCGTCGCTCCTATTCTAGAGGTAGAAAAGGGCATGCTTTTTCTAATGATTCTAAGATAACAGATAGCATCATAATTGCTACTGCTGTTGATAGACAAAGAAATATATTCATGAAAGTCGCTAAAATAGGAACAACAACACTAGATGGTGAAACCATAAAAAATATTTATATGCCTCATTTAAAAAAAGCAACCACATTATGCACAGATGGATTAATGGGATATAGATTATTGGCTAAAGAACTGAATATTGAACATAAGGCATTTGCGACTAAAAGCAAAGAGAAAAGAGGTATATATCATATAAACAATGTCAATTACATACATTCAAAAGTTAATGAATATTTTAGAAAACATAATGGTATTTCATCAAAATATTTAAATGAATATTTAGCTTTAATTTCATATCGTCTTGAAAATAAATTAAGAGCTGTCGAAGATTATTTTATTGATTTATATACTTACATGTGCACTTTTCGTCGTAAAAACTATATAGGAACTGGTTTTGTGACCGATAGCATAGCTTTGGGTTAACATAGCCGTTATTTCGGAGTTAAAAACATTTCTTTGAGGATTTATTAAGATATTTAAAAAGCATATCATTGTATAAAATTATATATCATGATATGCTTTTATTTATTTTTCAGCGGATTTATTTTACTCATATATAAAGCAATACAATTAAATTTTTAATAACAAATTTATCTTATATTCCCCAATAAACTTTGTAACATGTTGATTTAGGACAAACAAAGCAACCTAAATATGTAGTAAATGTTCCTACACTCGTTCTAGATATAGTGTTAGTTTGTTATCAAGTCATTATTTTTAATTTTCTTGGTTGATTTGCAATAAGTAAGTAATCTGTAACTAGAGAAAATGATCTACTAATTGCCGTTACTCCATCAATTGTTACTGTCATTTTAAATGAATAATTATATGCTCCATACACCTTAGATGGTCGTAAACTATAAGTTCCATTAGGAATACTGCCTGACCACCCTGTTTTACTTTCAACTGTTCACGACTTATTTGATGGTTCAAAATCTAATATTTCAATTTGAACATATTTATTTTTTTCTTTGTCTTGATACTTTCTAAAAACATCTTCGACTTTCACTTTAGCAAAAATCAATTTCAAGCAATTCAAATTCTACATGATTAACTACATATACATTAGTCAATCTTAACCTAAAATAATATAAACCATATTTAGCATAACATTTATGGCATTTTCAATTATGGTACCAAGAAAATTCTTACATTTACTTTTTTCTTTTATTAATATTTGAAATTTCATTACGCTCAATACGTAAACTCTTTATTGTCACGAAAATAAATGCTGGTACCAATATAAAGAGTGCCAAAGAAACAAAAGATCCACCATCAGTATAATTTGAATCAAAACTTATAAGCCATGTTGGTTGATCTGTTTCTCAAAAAAACTTATGTATATTTGCGAATACATAAATAAAATATGGTGTAAATAAAAGTTAAAAATATTTGTGAAATACCTAGCAATATATATCCTTTCATAGTAACGTATATTCCTACTAACATTAACAAAAATAATAATACAAACATTATAACAGTCACATAATCTATATTCCAAATTCAACATAATACTTCTTCCTCTTCTCTACTCACATTTTACACAAAAAGCAAAAGACATAGTATCATTCTTCATAAGATACTGTCTCAATGCATAAAAAAAATAAAAAACAAGATGCTTCATAAAGATAAAGTCATCTTGTTTTTTATTATTTCATAGACCATCTGACACACTTGACGTACTGTAATATGCTTTAAGCATTTTTCTAGTCATAACAACTGAATAA
>JAXJVS010000149.1:0-16271 GCA_036308445.1 Bacilli bacterium
TTACATCCTGACATGATGGTCCTTTACCATCTTCTAAGTTAGCTCCTTCTATCTGATACGCAGAAGAGCTAGCTCCCCAAAGAAAATCTTCAGGGAAAGATTTTAATTTCTTGTGTAGCATTTTCTTTTCTCCTTTTCATCACTCATATATTTTTATTATACATGAAATATATATATAAAGACATATTTTTCCTGAAAATGAAAAAAGAACCTTTTCAGGCTCTTTATTTCATTTCTTCTTCTTTTAAATCACTTAAATCTTCACCATGAGTAGCGATAACTCTCTTATACCAATAGAATGAATCTTTTCTATATCTATCTAATGTCTTAAGATCAAATTCTTCTCTATCTACATAAATGAAGCCATATCTCTTAACCATACCTTCATGTGTAGATATTAAGTCAACTGCAGACCATGGACAATATCCTAACATTTCACAACCATCAGTAATAGCTAATTGAACTTGTTCTAAATGATCTTGATAATATTTAATTCTATAATCATCATGTACTTTTCCATCTTCTGTTAAAGTATCATAAGCACCTAAACCATTTTCTGTAACTAATAATGGTAAACGATATCTTGAATACATTTCTCTAATAGTAGCTCTAAATCCTTGTGGATCAATTTCCCAACCAAATTGAGTTGTTGGTAAATATGGATTTTTAAATCCTTTGAATACTCCTGCTTCTCCTTTATTAGATTGTTGATCATTAGCAGCACTCATTCCACCACCTGTATCAGTTTCATTATTAGCTTCAACAGTAGCAGTATTATAATAATTAAATCCAATAAAGTCTGGATGACCATTTGCTAAAGCTTCTACATCTCCTTCAGCAAATTCAGGGGTAGCATCATGTTCTTCTAAATATGCCCATACTAAGTTATTATATTTTCCAAATACTGCCATATCTAAATACAACCAGTTTCTGATTGCATTGAAGTTTTGAGCAGCTAAGATATCTTCTGGTTTACAGCTTGCTGGGTATACTAATGAAATATTTGGTGCAGGTCCAATCTTAGCTCCTGGAATCATTTCATGACATAATGCCATAGCTTTAGCTTGAGCTACTAACATATGATGATTTTGTTGATAGATTTCTTTTGTTATATTAGTGCATCCTTCTGGTAAATGTAATGTCCCAATAACTGGTCCAGATAATGTTAATACGTTTTGTTCATTGATAGTTAACCAATATTTAACTCTATCACCAAAGTTTTCATACATAACTTTCGCAAAGTTTACAAACCAATCTACTGATTCTCTATTTCCCCAAGATCCTCTTTCATCTAATGCAGCAGGCATATCAAAATGGAACATTGTTACTAATGGTTCCATACCATATTTTAAACATTCATTAATAACGTTATTGTAGTATTCAATACCTTTAGGGTTAACTGCACCAGTACCTTCTGGTAAAATTCTTGTCCATGCAATTGAGAAACGATATGTTTTGAATCCCATTTCTGCCATTAATGCAATATCTTCTTTATATCTATGATATTGGTCAGCACATACTGTTAAATCTGAAGTTCCTTCAGGTACTTCTTTTACATCCTGACATGATGGTCCTTTACCATCTTCTAAGTTAGCTCCTTCTACTTGATAGGCAGAAGTACTTGCTCCCCATAAAAACTCATCTGGGAATGGTTTTAATTTCTTGTGTAGCATTTTCTTTTCTCCTTTTCATCACTCATATATTTTTATTATACATGAAATATATATTTAACGGTATAATTTTTCCTGAAAATGAAAAAAGAACTTTTTAAGTTCTATTTCCATAGATATTCCATAAATACAGGAACTTGTTTTTCCCAAGTTGCTTCATTATGTATCCCATCAATAACAATACATGGATATGTATTTAAGCCTCTTTGGGTTAAGATATGTGATATCTCTAAGTTTCTTGCAGTGCTATAAGCTAACCCTTTTTTATCCCAATATTCTTCACTACCCCAATCTAAATAAATTTTAGTATCCACATTTAATTGACTATCTGCTATCTCTTGTTTTATTTCATTCATACATAGACCAATTGATGACGAAAGACAAGCTGCTTTTGAGAACACATCATTATGTTTAATAACACTATATAATGACATCAATCCTCCCATAGAACTTCCTGCAATCATTGTATTTTCTCTTGATGACAGTGTTCTATATGTCGCATCAATATAAGGTTTTAATTCATTAACAACCCATTCCATATATTCAACACCTTGTCCTTGAATATTTCCTAAATGACTTTGAGATAATGTATAAGGACAATACTCATCTAATCTCTTACTTCCTTCATGATTACATTCCATACCTACTACAATAAACTTTTTATCATAGTTATCTAAAAAATCTTTTATTCCCCAGCTTTTTCCATATGTAGCATCACTATCATAAAATAAATTATGACCATCATACATATAGATAACAGGATATCTTTCTTCACTTTGTTCATAATCATCTGGTAAATATATATGTATTCTTCTTCCTAATTGAAATGGTGTAATTTCTACATCAAATTTTTTAATCATATTCTTCCTCCACATCTTTATATATTATATTTATAAGTAGAACAGCAAGTATTCCACATAATAACTTTATCAATACATATACAGTTACACTTTCATTACATACCCCAGCAATAAAACCTAATTGTCCACCAAAAACATAAGCACCGCTAACACTAAATGCTGCATTCATTAATTTTCCTTTTTTATTCATCTTTGAATATAAAGGTAACATTGCTAATGATGAAGCACAGTTTAATATAAAGCCAATAACCGATTCTTTATTTACACCTAACTTATCTGCAGTATTTTGTATATACTTTGAGCCATATTTTAATATTATTTCTGATAATACCATTGATCCACATACAATAATAATCATCTTTAATACCATTAATGCACTTTCTTGTACTAATGATAAAGGAGCATATTGTAAGGAAGGTAAATATAATCCTGCAATAACCATTAAAAATAAGAGATAGCTTAATGCTTTGATAATATTTGCAAATATACCTAACACCTTTACTGTTTGCTTAGGTAACTTTATAATTAATATTGTAACAATTAAACATATGATTAATATTGGTAATAAATTAATGATAAATTTGTTCAATTCTATATTTAAGAATGGATAACTAAATATCATTCCTACAGGAATCATAATAATTCCAACAATAAATCCTTTCATTAAATTACCTATTTCTTTATCTTCTAAGAAAGATAAGAATATAGGTAATTGAAAAGAAATTGTACATCCTAACGTAGATGATAATAAAACACCTGAAAAGACTATCATTCCTATATCATTAGATATTTGACTAACAATAGGATATCCTCCCATATCTGGAGCTAATAATGAACCTATTAAAACTGATGAATCAAAAAATAGGATATTATTAAGTTTTGATAAAATTTCTATATTATTCTGTACAAATGTCATTCCTATGCAATATATCCCTATAATAGATACTGATAATGACCCCATAGTGGATAATCCTTTATCAAATGTTTCAGATAATCCCCATTTAAAATGAAACATCTTATCTATAAATCCTATTAAAGCAAATATAAGCATAATAGCAATAAAGATATTCATAATTTATTTTACCCTCTCTATAATTCCTTCACTGATTGCTTTGCATAATTTTTCTAGCTTATTATTATTAATTAAATAATTAATATCCTTACTATTAATATAACCTAACTCAATCAATATAGCTGGTGATGTATTTAATCTTAATACTCTTAAATGAGTACCATCTTTAATCCCTCTATTTTCTGAATAGTTTAATTTATCAAATTCTTTACCTATACTTTTTGCTAATTCTCTAGCATAATTATCATCATTTATATATATTTCAAATCCAGATACAACTTCTTCATAATCATTAACATGTATAGATACATAATATTCAGCTTTATATTTTTTAGACATCTCCGCTCTTAATTTTAAATCTTCAAATTTTTCATTACATAATCTTTGATCATCATTTCTTGTATATATAACTTCTATACCAAACTCTTCTAAATAATTACCTATCATTTTTACAGCATTTAAGTTAATATCTTTTTCATTAATACCACTTTCAGTTGCACCTGTATCACTTCCGCCATGACCAGCATCCAATATAACAACATTACTATTATAATGTTTAATATTAGTACTACTCATTTTCTTGTATACACATACTCCTAATAATAAAATAACTATAAATATAATTAATGTTTTCTTTTTCATTTTTCTTCCTTTTTTCATATATTTTTTATTATATAAAAGTCTATGAAAAATAAAAAGAGATATTTCTTAGTTTTATATAAGAAATATCTCTTATTTATTCCAGATTAACTTTAAGCTATTCTGTTAACCAAGAGATTCTTCATAAGCAATTATTTTTTCCAAATCTATACTAGTATACTTTTTCTTTAGGTAATAGATGAAATGAATGATTATATATTCCTTTTAAAGAGAATAAATTATTACAATTCGTTTTGCTGGTATATAAACTGCAGAAATAGATGAAACTAATACAAATATAAGAACTATGATTAAAGGGATTACTGGTAAACTCCATGTACATATGTGTAGTAAATAGGCATCATATTATCATATAAGACCTTACTCTTATATGACACACACCCTACAATTTTATAGGAATTAAAAAATTGATTCTAAAGCTTGTCCTCATTACTAGTTCACCTCCACTATCCTTTTTAATACAATAAAAATTTTAAACATCGATTCTCATAATATCTAGATACAATCTATAAATAAAAAAAGAGAATTGTGAAATCCTCTTAGTTTCTATTTTTATATTTATATAATCATAATCTTACTAACTATACACATTGCTACAATAAATGCTACTACAATACCACCAATAACATCAGTTAAGAAATGTACACCCAAATACATTCTAGAAAAAGCTATTAATATAGCAATGAATAACATTACAACACCAAACCATAATGGTAAAGATTGTAAATAAATAAATGCACTTGTGAATGCTACTGAAGTATGTCCAGATGGAAATGAACGATCTTTAGGTATTCTGCCTAATGGAACGATACTATTGTTAATTTCAAATGGTCTAGATCGGTTAGTAGCAATCTTAATTACACAATTAACAATTAATGCCTGTATAATCATACCCACAAAAGCATAAAATCCTGCAATTCTTGTTTTAATATTAATAATTAAAATTATATTAATGGCTATCCAAAACCATCCTGCATCCGATAATGAAGTTACTGCCTTCCAAAGTTTATTCATTTTTTCGTTGCGTATATGATTTTGTATCCATAATAATAAATTTATTTCTTTATTTATCATACTCATTCCTTCCTTAGAATAAAAAAGCTATTATATTTGATTTTATCTTTCTAAACACCTTAGCGAATATATTATATCATAGTTTTCCTTTAAAAAAATAGCTATTAAACATATATTTTTTAATAGCTATATATCTATTCTTTATCTTTTATTGTTTTTATAATACCTTCTGCTATATGATGAGACAATTTCTCAGTTTTACTATCATCTAACAGATAATTTAAATCAGCACTATTAATATATCCTAACTCTATAAGTATTGGTGATACAAGGTTATTTCTAATCACATATAATGAATTACCTTCAAGTACTCCTCTATTACGAGAATAGTTTAATTCTTCCATTGAATTAGAAACATTCGTTGCCAAAGTATAACTATTTTCATCATTATCTGAGTAGTATACTTCAAATCCACTCACATCAGCTTCTGTATCATGAGAATTAATATGTATAGATATAAAGAAATCAGCTTTATATTTTTGACCTATATTACATCTAGCCTGTAAATCAGCATTTTGTTCATCAGCAAGTCTACTATCATCTTTTCTCGTATAATAAACTTGTATACTATTCTTCATCAAATAGTTTCCTATTTCCTGTACATATCTTAAATTGATATCTTTTTCATAGATATCATCTTTATTACAGCCAACATCACTTCCACCATGACCTGCATCTAATATAACAGTCCCTATAACTTCTCCACTCACTTCTTCTACAAAGTTATCATTATCAAATACTAATGAAGTTAGCCATGTTAATGTTATCTTAGTACCTTGATATATACCCACTATTACTGCAATCGATAATACTAGTGCAAATAATAATCGACCTTTTCTTAATTTTTTCTTTTTTCTCTTTACCATTGATACCACCTATATGTGAATTATAACAAATCTTAATCTAATAAAAAAGATAATATTATTTTTATAATATTATTCCCTTGAATAATTTTTTTATTTTATAATTATCTTCATCAGCTATCTCAAATGACATGATCATAAATACATAGCCAAAGTTTGAATTAATTAATGTATCAACAATAATCTACCAATTCTCCTATAATACTTCTTCTTTACCTAGAGATACTTATTTCTTGATCCTCACTATTACTTGCAATAACTTCTTATTAGTTTTAACAAATAAAAAAAGACACTATTCAGTGTCGTCATCAACTAATATATAATTATATCCTAAGTCATCTTCATTAATTGAACTATCTCTATTACAAATAATAGCATCAAAATCATTACTACTAATAAAACTACAGAATCCTTTTACAAAAAACTTTGATGAATCTATTAACATATATTTCTTTACTGATAAATTCATTGCTTTTTGTTTAACTGCCATAGTATCCATTTCTGCTGTATATACTAATTGTCTTTGTAAATCTATTCCTGCACAACTTAAAAATGCAAAATCAAAATTAAACTTATCTAAATCGCTTAGTGTTATTGGTCCTACTGACATATTATATTCCGGAATATATTTACCTCCAATAACAAACAATTCTGCATTATTATCATTAAATTCATTTGCGATTAATGTACTATGAGTAACTATTTTTATCTTTTTTCCCTTTATATACTTCAACATAGGAACAATACTTGTTCCTCCATCTAAAAATATACAATCTCCATCTCGTACAAAAGAAGCTGCTCTTTTACAAACCATTTCTTTTTCTTTAGTATATACATTAGATCTTTCACTCATCTTCTTTTCATCTTTGTTAGATAATATTTCATTTTGTTTAATGCTTTTAGCGCCACCATGTACTCTAATTAATAATCCTTGTTTTTCTAACTCTTCACAATCTCTTCTTATTGTTGTTTCAGTTACTTCTAATTTATTAGATAATTCTTTGGTAGAGATAAATTCTTTTTCGTTAGTCATTTGTACTATTTTAGAATATCTTTCACTCGCTAGCATATACTCACATCCTTATTTCTATCTATTTTATTATATATTTTTGATTATTTAAAAGCAACGAGAAAAAGACTCCATATTATCATGTGGAGTCGATTTATAATTAATTATCATAACAAGTTACTACTTATCTAAACCTAATACCACAGATACTGATTTATATCCAACACCCATTCTATCAATTCCCATATCAATTAACTGTAAAAAGTGTTCTCTTGTTCTAATACATCCACTACCTTTAATTTGACATTTATCTCCTACTTCTTCCATCATAACTTTAATTATTTCAGGTGTTGCCCCATGAGCCTCATATCCTGTTAAGAATCCTGTACTTGTTTTTACAAAGTCAGCACCAGCTTCAATACAACATTGACATGTTTTTCTTACTTGTTCTTCATTTAATGCATCAGTTTCAAAAATAACTTTAATTTCTCTACCATACTTATGAGCTGCTTCAACACAAGTTTTTAAATCAGCAGTAACTTCATCATATTTACCACTTCTAATCATACCGAAATTCGCAACAATATCTACTTCTTTTACTGAATCATATTTAGCTACAATTTCGATTTGTTTTACTTTTGATTCAGTAGAGCTTGTTCCAAATGGGAAATCACATACTGGACATAACATAGTATCTGATCCTTTTACATAAGGTTCACATAAGTCCATATATCCAGGATTAATACAAATAGTAGCACAACCTAATTTAACTCCATCTTTAGTTAAATCAATTATTTCTTTTTCAGTAAATTCTGGTTTTAATACAGAATAGTCAATATAAGATGCTAATTCTTTAAGAGTCATTTCACTAGCTTTTTTAGTTAATGTTTTCATATTGTATTACGATAACGTTTATACTTGTTTTAATTTGTTCGTCATCTTTCCTCCTTGGTTATAATATATCACCAAAACATACATATGTAAACAAGTATTATTGTTATTTTGTTCTTTTTGTTTCGTATTTGTTTGTTTTGGTTTATTCCAAAGAAAAAGAGGAAATCATTCCTCTTACATTCCTTTGACGTTAATTCTTATTAATGCTTTCTTTAAAGCTATTTCTGCTCTTTGAATGTCTATATCTGTCTTTTTAGCTAATCTTTCTTCTGCTCTTTTTTTAGCAGCTTCAGCTCTAGCTAAATCTATTTCTTCAGGTGATTCAATAGCATTAACAATTAGTGTTGTTTCATCTTCTCCTACATAGACAAAACCACCAGCGATAGAATAATATTTTCTTTGTCCATTTTCAACATAATTCATCTCTGATATTTCTAATTCACTTGCAAGTGGTAAGTGAGAAGCAAGAATCCCCATTTGTCCAGCTGTTGTTCTAATATTAAGTATTTCAATATCAGCTTCTTTGTAGATTCCTTTAGGAGTAACAATCTTTAATTTAAATGTTTTCATTTTCTAAAGCTTTAGCTTTTTCTACTGCTTCTTCAATAGAACCTACATTATGGAAAGCTTGTTCAGGTAAATGATCCCATTTACCTTCTAATATTTCTTTGAAACCTTTAATAGTATCTTCAACACGGACATATTTACCATCCATTCCTGTAAACTGACTAGCTACAGTAAATGGTTGTGATAAGTAGTTACGAACACGTCTTGCACGAGCAACTGTAACTTTATCTTCTTCACTTAATTCATCCATACCTAAGATAGCAATAATATCTTGAAGTTCCTGGAATCTTTGTAAAATCTGTTGTACACCATGTGCCACTTCATAATGTTCTTTACCTACAACTAATGGATCTAATGCTCTTGATGAAGAGTTTAATGGATCTACTGCAGGATAGATACCTAATGCTGCAATAGAACGATCTAATACTACTTTTGCATCAAGGTGAGCAAATGTAGTTGCTGGTGCAGGGTCAGTTAAGTCATCGGCTGGTACATATACAGCTTGTACTGAAGTAATTGATCCTTTCTTTGTAGAAGTAATACGTTCTTGTAATTGTCCCATCTCAGTTGCTAATGTAGGCTGATATCCTGCTTGTGAAGGAACACGTCCTAATAAAGCAGATACTTCTGATCCAGCTTGAGTAAAACGGAAGATATTATCAATGAATAATAATACATCTTGATTTTGTTCATCACGGAAATATTCAGCCATAGTTAATCCTGATAATGCAACTCTTAAACGAGATCCTGGTGGTTCATTCATTTGTCCAAATACTAATGTTGTTTTATTTAAAACACCACTTTCTTTCATTTCATAATATAAATCGTTACCTTCTCTTGAACGTTCACCAACTCCAGCGAATACTGATAATCCACCATGTTCAGTAGCAATATTATTAATTAACTCTTGAATTAATACTGTTTTACCAACTCCAGCTCCACCAAACAATCCAATCTTACCACCCTTTACATAAGGACAGATTAAATCAATAACTTTAATCCCTGTTTCTAAGATTTCAGTTTCAGTTCTTTGTTGAGCATATGTTGGTGCACTTCTATGAATAGGCATTCTCTTAACTTCATTACCTAATTCTTCTTTTTCATCAATAGGTTTTCCTAAAACATTAAACATACGTCCTAATGTTTCATTACCTACTGGAACTGCAATAGGAGCTCCTGTATCAATAGCTTCTAACCCTCTAACTAAACCATCAGTAGGTCCCATCGCAATACAACGTACAACATCATCACCAATATGTTGAGCTACTTCTACTGTTAATGATTCACCATTATTATCAATAGTAATTGCATTATTTAATGCAGGTAAATGATCTGCATCAAAAGCAATATCAACTACTGGTCCAACTGCACGTACAATTTTACCTTTGTTTTCTAACATTTAGGCACCTCCTTATAGACTATTTGCGCCAGCAACAATTTCACTAATTTCATTAGTGATAGCAGTTTGTCTAGCCTGGTTATATTTCAATAATAAGTTTTCTATTAATTCTTCTGCATTATCAGTTGCATTTTCCATAGATGTTCTTCTTGAAGCATTTTCACTTGTTACTGATTCAACAAGGTATCCATAAATAACTGATTGTAAATACATTGGAATTAAACTATTTAAAACTGCATTTTCATTCGGTTCAAAAATTGTATACTTATTTGTAATTTCGATATCTTTGAATTCATTAACATCTATAGGTAATAGTGTAACTACTCTTGGAGTAAATGTTAAGTTATTAACAAATTCAGTATAAACAATTTTAATGCTTTTTACTTCTTTGTTTTTGTACTTATTTGTAAGTTCTGTTACTAATTTAATAACATCTTTAAATTCTAATGTAGAATTTAAATCTAAATAAGTATCATTAAATTTAATATCACGATGACCAAAATAACCGGCACCTTTAGTTCCAATAGCATAAATATAATCGTGATTCTGTATTAAACCACTAACAGTTTTGAATACATTTGCATTATATCCACCACATAAACCTAAACTAGATGTAATAACAATATAAACATCTTGTCCATCTTTATTTTCTTTTAAATAAGCATTTTCAATTTTACCTTCATTACTTTTTAAAATAGAAGCAACTGTTTCTTGAACCTTACTATAATAAGGTTTTAATTCATCTAATTGATTTCTTGTTTTTCTCAATTTAGATGTTGCAACAAGTTGCATAGCTTTCGTAATTTTTTTTGTCGATTCGACTGATTTCATACGTCTTTTAATAGACTGCATATTACTTGCCATAACGTATTATCCTTCTGCATTCACTTTTAAGAATTGTTCAACGAAAGCTTTCATAACTTCTTTTAATTTCTTATCTAAATCATTGTTGATAACCTTTTGAGTTTTAATTTCTTCAATGATTTCAGGATAATTAATAGAGATATGTTCATATAATTCATTAACAAAGTCATTAACTTTATCAACATTAACTTTTCTAGTCATACCATGTTTTAAAGCAAATAATGAAATAACTTGCTGCTCAACTGTTCTAGGAGAATATTGAGCTTGTTTTAAAACTTCTCTTACTTTTTGACCATGATCTAATGTTGCTTTAGTAGCAGCATCCAAATCACTACCAAATTGAGCAAATGCTTGCATTTCTGCAAACTGAGCTAATTCAAGTTTTAAAGAACCTGATACTTGTTTCATTGCTTTTACTTGAGCTGATGAACCAACACGGCTTACAGATAATCCAGTATCAATTGCTGGTCTAAATCCTGAGTTGAATAAATCTTGTTGTAAGAAGATTTGTCCATCTGTAATTGAAATAACATTTGTTGGGATATATGCTGAGATATCTCCTGCTTGTGTTTCAATGATAGGAAGAGCTGTAATAGAACCTCCACCATGAGCTTCATTTAAACGACAAGCTCTTTCTAATAATCTAGAATGTAAGTAGAATACATCCCCAGGATAAGCTTCACGTCCTGGTGGTCTTTTTAATAATAAAGATACAGTACGATAAGCTACCGCATGTTTAGATAAATCATCATAAACAATTAAGACATCTTTACCTTGTTCTAACCATTCTTCAGCCATTGCACATCCTGCATAAGGAGCAATATATTGAACAGGTGCTAATTCAGATGCACTAGCACTAACTACTGTTGTATATTCCATAGCTCCCCCTTGTTTTAATTTTTCAACAATTTGAGCTACAGTTGAGTTCTTTTGTCCAATTGCTACATATACACAGTTCATGTTTTGACCTTTTTGATTTAAAATAGTATCAATAGCGATAGCAGTTTTACCTGTTTGTCTATCTCCAATGATTAACTCACGTTGACCTCTACCAATAGGAATAATAGCATCAATAGAAGTAATACCAGTCTGAACTGGCTGATCTACTGACTTTCTAGTCATTACCCCACTAGCAACTCTTTCAATAGGTCTTGTCTTATTTGTATTAATAGCTCCTTGCCCATCAATAGGTTGTCCTAAAGGATTAACAACTCTTCCTAATAATTCATCACCTACAGGGACCTCAATAATTCTTCCAGTACGTTTAACTTCGTCACCTTCTTTGATAGTTCCCTCTGAGCCAAGAAGTACTGCTCCTACTGAATCTTCTTCAAGATTCATAACCATTCCATATACATCATTAGGAAATAATAATAATTCACCTAACATTGCATTATCTAATCCATGAACTAAAGATACACCATCACCAACAGTCATAACTGTACCTACATCTTTAGATTCAATTTTATCATTATAGTGTTTAATTTGTTCTTTAATTAAAGCACTTATTTCATCTGGTCTTAGACTCACTAACTTCACCTACTTTCTTAAAAGTTCATTTCTAAGTGATTCTAACTTATGAGATAAACTATCATCATATACATGATTATCTATCTCTACTTTAATACCACCAATTAAAGACTCATCAATAATAAGTTTTAATTGAACTTTCTTATTTTCTTTTAAACCAATCGCATTTTCAATTTTCTTTATCTCTTTTTCATCTAGCGTATATGCACTATAAACTTTACCCACTTTAATTCCAAAGTAGTCATTACATAAAGATTGAAAATGTTTGCAGATATCTAAAATATATCTCATTCTTCTTTTACTAACTAATAATTTTAAGAAATTTAATACATATGTAGAAATCTGACCATTAAAACTCTTATCAAGAAGATTAATTTTAATATCATCCTCAATCGCAACATGAGAAAAGAATTGAACAAATGAAGAATCTGTACTAAATACTTCCTGAACCTTCTGCATATCTTGAGAATATGCTTCAATAGCTCTTTCTTCTTTAGCTAATTCAAATAAAGATTCTGCATATCTTGAAGAAATAATATCCATTAGTTAGTCACCTTACTTACAAAGTCTTCAACCATTTTTTTATTTTCTTCACTGTTCATTTCTTTATTCATAACTTTAGTTGCAACTTCCATTGCAATAGTTACCATTTCTTCTTTCATTTCTTCTTTTGCTTGAGCTTTTTCTGCTTCAATTTCACGACGTGCTTGTTCTACTTTTAAAGATACTTCTTTCTTTGCATCATCAATAATCTTATCTCTTGTAGAAAGCGCGTCTTGTTTTGCTTTTTCCACAATATCACGATACTCTTTCGCAGATTCACGTGCTTTTGTTTCACTATCTAACATAAATTCCTTTGCTTTCGCATTCATTTCTTTTGCTTCATTCATTTGAGATTCAATAAAATCTGCTCTTTTTGCAAAATATTCCTGAACTGTAGTCCATAAGAATTTCTTAAATATCAAAAACATAACTCCTGTAGATAATAACTGCACGATTAAAGTCGTCATATTAGGGAATAACTTAGATGCCACATCAATGTTCATCTTTTATTCCTCCTTAAATATTAATATACGAATAATAGAATGAATGCAATTAATAAACCATAAATTGCAACTGTTTCAGATAAAGCAATTCCTAAGATCATCATTGTACGAATTTTACCTTCTGCTTCTGGGTTTCTACCTACAGCTTCTACTGCTTTACTAGCTGCAATCCCTTCACCGATACCTGTACCTAAACCTGCACATACTGCAATACCTGCTGCAATAGCGATTAATCCATAATCTGTCATTTTTTATTCCTCCTAATTTATTTTCCTTTTTATATCTTTAACTAGTTACTCTGCTTCAACCGCAATTAAAATACTAGATAAAGTGACAAAAACTAAAGTTTGAATACACCCTGAGAACACATCAAAATAAGCATGTAAAACAGGGGCGATAACTGGGCCTAAAAAGTTAAATGGTATAATAAAACTAGATATCCATCCTGTAAGTGAATAAACAAGACCCATTAAAATAGTACCACTCATAATATTACCAAATAAACGCATTGACAATGAAATTAATGGTGATAAAACTCCTGGAATGTTAGTTGGTGGCCAAACAATATCTTTGATATAAGTAAATCCACCTTTCTTTTTTAAGGCATTCCATTGAATTAAACCGAATGTTATTAATGTAATAGCTAAAGTGATTGAATAATTGGATGTTGGTCCATCAAAACCAATCAAACCACTTAGGTTAGCACAAATCAAGTATAAGAACATCATCGCAAAATATGGATAATAATTCTTTTCAAACTGCTGTGGCATGATAGATTTCATATAATTATAAATCATCTGAACTCCAGTTTCTGCTACTAGCACTATACCTTTAGGTCTTTCTAAAGGATTAGCCTTTTTAATCTTTGTACCTGCATATATAAATAATATGCATAATGCAGCCATAATAATTAATGAGAAAACTAATTCTGGCTGTAAAGTAATAGTAATTGTTCCAATCACTGGTGCACTAATCATTAATGTCACCTCCTTTATTTCTATACCCTTCTACATAAATTGAAATCTTTGTGATCATATAACCTGCAAAAACTCCTATTAAATTAACTAATTCTAGTTTTACAGCGATAAAAAAGCCCAAAGCATATACTAACAATTTCGCAAAAAACATAATCACTACTAATGGTATAGACATAGAAAAAGTTAATATACCTTCACTCATTTTTATAATCATATAAAACACAACAAGATTTAATAAATATCCTATAATAAAGCCAAATAAATATGAAATATCTTTTAAACAAATAGCTATAATAGATAATAATAAACAACCTATAAGAAATATTTGAAAAGATTGTTTAACTACATTTTTTTCATTCATGCTTTCCAACTCCTAACAATAATTTCATAACATATATAAAAGCAATAAATAAACAAATAATAATCATAAATCTATTATTAAAATATTCGTTTAACTTAATACCAACATATGTCATAAGTATGAACGTTCCAAATACTTTCATACCTAGCTCTAATGCAAAAAGAATATCTTTTAACATAAAGTATTCGCAAAAATGTAAAAAAATTAAGTATATTCATAATTATCTCCATTTCCGTCCGCCTTCGTCGGTCGGACACAAACACGTGATTAAAGATTCGATTTACTATTAATCTTAAAAGCTTCAGAATATTACTATATAATTTGTTTTTACCGTAAGTAATATCTATAATTCCTTTGTTTTCTTCGATTAATAACAAATTTTATTTTCACACTTAATTCTCCTATATAGAATATTTATTTGATTATACCTTGAAAAGTAAAAAATGACAATCATTTTTCATATTACAGTGTCAAGATAATATACATAATCTTAACATTGTTTATTATTAACTTCTAAGTTTTCTACATTTTCTTATTTATTCTTACTAACATGTCAGTTTATAATATCATATAATGAAAAAAGGACATTCGCCCTTTATTCAATAGTTCCAAACAATCTATCACCAGCATCTCCTAAACCTGGAACAATATATCCTTTTTCATTAAGTTTCTCATCTAAAGCACATACAATAACATCAATATCAGGATGATCTCTTTCGATGACTTCTATGCCTTCGGGAGCAGCTACTAAACAAGCTAATTTAATATGTTTAGCACCTCTTTTTTTTATATTTGTAATAGCAGCACTGGCACTACCTCCTGTTGCAAGCATTGGATCAACAACAATCACGTCAGCTTTTGGTAAACAGTTTGGAAATTTAGCATAGTATTCCTCTGGTTCTAGTGTTTCTTCATTTCTTGCCATTCCGATATGCCCAACTTTAGCGGTTGGAATAATAGCTTTAAAACCATCTACTAATCCTAAACCAGCTCTTAGTATTGGTACTAATACTATTGGTCTAACTAATTGCTTTCCTGTCATTGGACATAGTGGTGTTTGAATTTCTATATTTTTAGTTGGTAATGATTTTGTAACTTCATATCCCATCAACATTGCGATTTCATCTAGATTTTGTCTAAACTCTTTTGTTCCTGTGTCTTTATTTCTCATAATAGTAAGTTTATGTTCTATTAATGGATGATTTAAAATAAGAGTTGCCATATTATCCCTTCTTTCTTTTCTTTATTATAGCATAAAACTGGAAGACTTATAAATCTTCCAGTTAATTAGGTAAGCTTTTATTTAATTATTTATCTAATTGATAGAATGCATTCATTCCTGCATAATCAGATTGAGATTTTAATTCATCTTCAATTCTCATTAACTGATTGTATTTTGCAATTCTATCAGTTCTTGATGCTGAA
>JAXJVS010000150.1:0-4350 GCA_036308445.1 Bacilli bacterium
AATATTAACAGTCGTTTAGCATATCATTATGAAATAAAACAAAATATTGCTAAAAAAGCATTAGAAATCGTTGAAGATGGTGAAACAATTATGATTGAATCAGGATCATGTTGCGCTTTACTTGCTATTGAAATTGCTCATAATAAAAAAGATATCACTATAATTACAAATTCAGCTTTTATTGCTGATTATATAAAAAATGATATGAGAACTAAAATTATCTTATTAGGTGGAGAATATCAAAAAGAAGCTCAAGTCATGGTTGGACCAATGATCAAAAAATGTGCTGAAACATTTTTTGTAGATAAGTTATTTATTGGGACTGATGGTTTTAGTGAAAAGACTGGTTTTACAGGTAATGATTATATGAGAGCTGAAGCTGTAAGAGATATGGCAAAACAAGCTGATAAAGTCATTATTGTTACTGAATCTAGTAAATTTAATACTCGTGGACCTGTTTCATTATTACCAGCTCAAGATGTATATGCGATTATTAGTGATAATCATATTCCACTGGATAAAGAAGAGTATTTGATTACACAAAATGTGAAAGTTATAAAAGCAAAATAGGTTATGGGAAAATCCCATAACCTTTTATAATGTTTGTTCAGTTCTGCCAATAATATCATCTTGTGTTTGTTTAGATAAAACGTTAAAGAATGCTGAATATCCAGCTACTCTAACAACTAAATCTTTATGTTTTTCAGGATGCTTTTGAGCATCTAATAATGTTTCTCTATCAACAACATTATATTGAACATGATAACCATGTAAACGATTAAAGAATGTTCTTATCAACATTTCTAATTTCATCTTATTTTCTTCAGTTGATAATGTTGCAGGTGTAACTTTCTGATTCAATAAAACTCCTCCTGTAATCTTATCTGTTCTAAGCTTAGATACAGATTTAAATACAGCAGTTGGTCCTTGACGATCCATGGAATGAGAAGGTGAGCATCCTTCTGCAAGAGGTGTTCTGGCATTTCTTCCATCAGGTGTTGCCATTGTTCCTTGACCTTGTCCAACATTTGCAGAGATACTAGAAGTACCACCATAACGAATACCACCGATAGGTCCTCTACCAAAACGAGTATTTGGATACTTTTTAATTTCATCAATATAAGTATCATATGCTTCAACAATTAAGTTATCTACATAATCATTATCATTTCCATATTTTGGTGCATCTTCTATCAACATCTTTTGAATCTTTTGATTTTCTTCATTTGTAAAATCATCTAATAATGCATTCCATAATTGTTCTGGTGTTATCTTCTTTTCTTCAAAGACAAGTTTTTTGATTGCTGCAAGACTATCAGCCATATTCGCTATTCCTACCTGTAATCCAGAAATAAAGTCATAAACTGCACCACCTTGTTTAATCGTTTTACCTCTACCTATACAATCATCAGTTAAAGCACTGCATAAAATATCAGGAACATCTCTTTCACTTGCTAAATCAATCGCATTTTCAACAATAACACTCATACGTGTCACTTCTCTTAAAGCTTTATCCCATGCTATTAATAATTCATCATAAGAAGTCATATCTTTAAAATAGCCAGTTTCTTGGACAAATCTTTTACCTGAAGTTAAATCAATACCATTGTTCATAACTGCTAATAATAAACGAGGAAAGTTAATATAACTCATACCTGTACATCTATATCCCCATTTACCAGGAACTGCTGTTTCTACACAGCCTATAGCACTATAATTATAAGCATCTTCCTCTTTAACACCCCAATTAATGAATGAAGGAATAATGATTTCATCATTATTAAATGCCGGCATACCAGTTCCTAACTTCATGACTTCTATACAAGCATCCATAAATTCTTTTGGTAAACCTTGATGATATCTTACAGATAAGTTTGGTTGTGGTAATCTTGTTTGTGCTACAGATTTTAATACAAGATATGATAGTTCATTGACTGCATCTTTCTTATCAGGAGTTTGTCCTCCAATAGTTACATTTTGATACATTGGGCTTCCAGCACTACTTTGAGTATGAGTAAATGAACGAACTTTATTAATTGTTAGTGTTTTAATCCAAAGATTAGTTAACAATTCTACGACTTCATCATCGCTTATCAATTGATTATCTATATCATGTTTATAATAAGGATACATAAACTGATCAAAACGTCCATAAGATAAAGAATGTCCATTTGATTCAATCTGTAATATACATTGTATAAACCATACAGATTGAATGGCTTCTCTAAATGTTTCAGCCCCCTCATAAGGAACTTTAGCACAAATTCTACTTATCTCTAATAACTCTTCTTTACGTTTTCCCTGTGCATTATCTGCTTTTTCTTTAGCTAATAAAGCAAATCTATTTGCATATGTCTTTACAGCTTCAATTACAATTAATATTGCATTATAAAAAGCATATTTATCAATACTTTCAGGTTTTGTTAGATCAAGATCTGACTTTGCTTCTAAAGTTCTTTCTTCATATCCCTTTAATCCTATCTTTAATAATTTTTCATAATTAGCAGCTAAATGTGCATCTCCTGCATTCAATTTTCCTTCCATACCAAAGAACCCTGTTTCCATAAAAACATCAACTTCTTTAGGTAATAAAGCTCCACCTTTAGATCTTAAATTATTATTTTCCCAAAATGGAGCAATTTCTCTAATCTGCTGTTTTGTCTCTTCTGTTATATAAAAAACATCTCCATCTCGTTTTTCAAAAGTATCTAATTCATTCATGACAAACTCTAAAGTATATTCAGGAAAGATTGGTGCATCTTTATTAGAAGATGCTTGATTTCCTACAATTAAAGTTTCATCTTCAATATAAATAGGCATCTTTTCCAAAATATTTTTAAGCATTAATGCTCTTTTCATAACTGAAGGCTGATGTTGATTAGCTTTATAAACTTCAGTAGCTAATACTGCTCTCGTTGCATCAATATATGGTTTCTTATCTAAGACATCATTGCGATATTTATTCATTCTATCAGTTAGTTTTCCAAATTCCATTTTATTTTCCTCCCTATCTATTTCTAGTATATCTTTATCTGTCTTATATTTCAACAACTTTCATTTGAAACTTAAATTAAATTCAAATGCAAATATTGATTTTCCTATCAATTCCTTTTATAATAAAAATAAGTAATAAAAAAGGAGTCATAAAATGAAAGCTACAATCTTCAATATACAAAAATTTTGTTTACATGATGGACCAGGTATAAGAACAACTATATTCTTTAAAGGATGTCCATTACATTGTCTTTGGTGTGCTAATCCTGAATCACAGTTATTCGTTGAACAAGTAACGTATAATCAAAAGAATTGTAGATTATGCCAAAACTGTATTCATACATGTGAAAAACAAGCATTATCTATTGAAAATAATGCTATTAAAATTAACTATCATCAATGTAATCAATGTTTAAAATGTATTGATGCATGTAATTATGATGCATTAAAGCAAGAAGGATATAAACAAGATATTGAAGAAATAGTAAAAGAAGTTTTAAAAGATAAAGTTTTTTATGAAGAATCTCATGGTGGAGTGACTTTTTCTGGTGGTGAGGTCTTAAGTCATGCTAAAACAGCTAAAGAGATTGCAAAGCTTCTTAAACAAGAAGGTATTCATATTGCAATAGAAACGACTGGTTTTGTAAATAGTGAGATATTTAAAGATTTTATACAGTATATTGATTTATTATTATTTGATTTTAAGCATCCTGATGCTATCAAACATAAAGAAGGTACAGGTGTATCTAATGAATTGATTATTAATAATTTAAGAATTGCGAAAGAAATGAAGAAAGATATACTTATGCGTATGCCTATCATTCCTGGATATAATGATTCTTTAGAAGATGCTAGTAAAACTGCTGAAATATTAAATAGTATAGGTATTAAAGATATAGAGCTATTGCCTTTCCATCAATTAGGAGAAAACAAATATAGACTATTACAAAAAGAATATAAATATCTTAAAGTAGCTCAATATAATAAAGAAGACCTTCTTTATTTAAAAGAATATTATAAATCTCAAGGTTTCAATGTTAAATTATAAAAGCTTTCATAATGAAAGCTTTTATGTTAGAATATTGACATGTCCTCGTAGCTCAGTAGGATAGAGCATTCGCCTCCTAAGCGAAAGGTCGCACGTTCGATTCGTGTCGGGGACGCCATTTTTAGTGATTTCCAAGGTATTTTTCAATGATTATTGAATTTATCCTTGTTTCAATTTTGCCTGACAACAATGAGGAGGCTATAGAACAATCAGCCATTTTGACTGATTGTTTTTTTATCCGATTCGAACATCATTCCATTGAACAATAGCTAGTTCCTATTCCATAAAAGTTCCACCAAAAAATAGCT
>JAXJVS010000151.1:0-2565 GCA_036308445.1 Bacilli bacterium
AATATACTCATTTGAGCATCATTTACACTATCACCATTAGGTATCATCATATATAACTTAGAACCATAGATTGGTGAATATAATGAAGCTCCACTACCATCAACACTTTGTGTTGTAATTGTCCATGAACTCATATCATTCATCTGCATACGAATTAAACTTAACATTTCATCTTCAGTTAAGTTTGTCTGGAAAGATGAACCTAATGAGTCTAATAGACTCATATAATTATTAATAATCGCTGGTGAAACAACTTTGTTGATAATACCAGTGATAACTCTCATCTGGTTTCTACCTCTTTCTCTATCACCGGCACTAAATGAATATCTGTCTCTTGAAAATCTTAATGCTTGTTCGCCATTGAGATGTATAGTTCCTTTTTTAAAATCTTGGAAAGCTCTTGGATTGTCGACTTCAATTCCTCCAATAGCATCTACTATATCAATTAAACTTGTAAAGTTAACTCTAACATAGTATGGGATTTCAATACCAAAGTAATTACCAACATTCGTCTTTGTCTCATTAACACCATATAAACCTGAATGTGTTAATTTATCTTTCTCACCATTTAATACCTGGAATGGAATATAGTAATCTCTAGGAATACTTGTAAGTAAGATATTCTTAGTTGTTGGATTAATAGTGACTATCATATTCACATCAGATCTTGATTTTGTAGAAATTGAACCATAGGTATCAATACCACTGACATATAAACTAAATGTATCTTTAGTAACATCTACTTTCTTTTCTTCTATGACTTCTTCTTGAATTGTATATGATTTTGAGTAAATAACTCTTGTATCATCAGTAAATGTATTATAGGTATCTTCTATAACTGCTCTATATGATTCATTAATAACTATACAGTCTACATTTTCATCATATAATGCATTAACAAGTTTTTCTACACCACTATAATATTTTAAATTCATATCTTCTTCATTATTTTCTTCTTTGATATTATCTAGTGTTTGATCTACATATTGATTTCTTGTATCAATAGTAGAATATGTTTTTCCTTTTAAGTCTTCTATATATTGATATGTACTATCATCTCTAACAATAACTGATACAACATCAGTATCTTCAGTAGAAACAATATTACCAAATAAATCTACTGTCTTTAAATAAGTAAAATTCACTAAAATAAGAATAAGACTTAATAATACAATGAATACTTTACCAAGTATTCTTGTTATTTTATTTTTAATCTTATATTGAGTTAATGTTAATAAACCTGCGATAACTAATAATACAATTGTCATAAGAATAAAATATTTAGTAGGTAATACAGGATATAATATTAATTGTCCTATAAACCATACAACAGCTATAACTAATAATGCAATAAAATAAGTTCTTATATCTTTTAAGATGTTTTTCATGAAAATTCCTCCTTCAAATAAAAACAGATAGTCACCTATCTGTTTATTTTTTTATCCATGGTTGATATGTAGGTACAATATTATGTATATATTGTTTTATATCATCTTTTTCTTGATAAATGACTTCTTTTAATTCTTTTAATTGTTTAACAAATAAATCATCATTAAATTCTATTGGTTTACCAATGAAAACACTAGAATTATCTGTTTTCTGTAATCCTTCTTCTTCCATTAATAACTCTTCATAAAGTTTCTCTCCTGGTCTTAAACCAGTATAGACTATAGGTATATCAATATCAGGTGTATAACCTGATAATTTGATTAAGTTTCTTGCTAGATCATCTATCTTCATTGGTTTACCCATATCTAAAACGAAGATTTCTCCTCCTTTAGCATATACACCTGCTTGAATAACAAGTGATACAGCTTCAGGAATAGTCATAAAGTAACGGATAATGTTTTTATCTGTAACTGTTACTGGACCACCATCAGCAATCTGTTTTTTAAATAATGGTATAACTGAACCATTAGATCCTAATACATTACCAAATCTTACAGCAGTATATTCTGTTTCAGAGTTTCTATTATATAATTGAATAATCATTTCACACATACGTTTTGTAGCTCCCATGATATTTGTAGGGTTTACAGCTTTATCTGTTGAAATCTGAACAAAACGTTTAACTTTATATTTATCTGCTGCTCTAACAACATTTAATGTACCAAAGACATTATTCTTGATAGCTTCATTAGGGCTATCTTCCATTAATGGGACATGTTTATGAGCAGCAGCATGATAAACAATATCAGGTCTAAATTCATTAAATAAACAATCAACTTTATGTTCATCTCTAATAGATGCTATTCTTACAATTAAGTTTAATTGTGGATATTTCTTTATGAGTTCCATTTGAATATCATAGGCATTATTTTCATAGATATCTACAATAATAAGCTTTGATGGATGATGGGAAGCTATCTGTCTACTTAACTCACTACCAATACTTCCTCCTCCACCAGTTACCATTACCACTTTATCTTGAACATATGAAGAAATCTGATCTAAGTCAACTTTAATTGGTTCTCTACCAAGTAAATCTTCTATTTCTACATTCTTTAACTTAGAAATACTGACTTCTCCATTTAACATCTGATAGATACCAGGTAGAGTTTTTAA